>JAPOKD010000765.1 GCA_029977825.1 Planctomycetota bacterium
ACACCATTATTCTATTTACGAGTGACCACGGTGAAGCTTTGGGAGACCATGGCCTGATGTACAAAGGTTGCCGTTTCTACGAGGGCCTGGTCAGAGTGCCTTTGATTTTTTCCTGGCCCGGACATTTCCAGCAGGGTCTGCGCAGTGAAGCGCTAGTCGAACTGCTGGATATGTCCTCGACTTTGCTGGAAGCCGCCGGAGTCCAGGCACCGGAACCGTTTCAAGGCAAGAGTTTGATGCCAATTTTGGAAGGCGAAGCCCCAGCAAACGAACTCCGCCCTTTCGTACGCTCGGAGTATTTCGATGCCCTCGACCCGCATTTCACGGGTGGAAGTGGAACGTTTGGCACCATGTTCCGGACGCGTGAACACAAACTCTGCATGTACCACGACAAACAAATCGGCGAACTCTACGACCTGACGACCGACCCATGGGAATTTGAAAACCTGTGGGACTCCAGCGACCACCAGAACATAAAAAACAGACTGATCCGGGAAGCTTTTGACGCTCATGTCGTTCTCACGACTGACATGGGATCGCCTCGCATCGCACCGATGTAGGGGTAGCGAGCAATCGTAAGTACGTCAAACGTTTCGTACCCTGCATCACTCACCGCGGGCAATTCTGCCGCAGAAGTTGAAGCAAAGCCAGCGTCGCAGACGCTCCTGCATCATCGGACCAGGGCCACTCGCGTCTTCCGATGGTGTGCTATCAGGTGATGGAATTACTTTCCCTTTTCCTTTACCTGCACAGTATTCCAACGACTCTGGTAATGAAATAATTGCAGGCGTAGCAAAAAACCGTAAACTAACAGCCCGACTCCAGAGGACTCGGATGAGCAGGCAATTTCTTCTGCTTCATTCAGCACTCCCCCCACTGCAAACTCTTATGCAAGGAACGAATCGATGCGTCAATCGCTGACACTTCTCTCGCTCGCCCTTCTCACCACCATGACCATAATCCCTCAGCCTGTGGCAGTGAACGCAGCCGAGCTTTATGGCTTAAAAAAGGGGACCGTTGAATTGCAGTCAGGTGGCCCGCTTGCGTTCGGCCCTTCAGGAATCCTGTTCATCGGCGACCCGAAAGCAGCAAAGATCTACGCCGTTAACACCGAAGACGAAAAGGCAACCGGCAGCTCATTCGATGTCAACAATCTGGCAGGCAGGATTGCATCTTCATTAGACATCGATGAAGTGAACATTGCCGATCTGGCCGTCAATCCGGAAACTGGAAACGCGTTCCTTTCAGTCACAGCAGGTGAAGCATCAAAAATCATACGCGTCACTCCGAATGGAAATATTGCTCCATTGAATCTGGAAAAGATCGCAAACTCTTCAGTCAATCTCCCCAATGCTCCTGAAGATAAAATTGTGCAGCGTGGACGCCGCAAAAGTAATCCCCGTTCCAACTCGATCACTGACCTCGCTTACACAGCCGGTCGCATTCTGGTAGCCGGTCTGGCTGCCGGTGATGCCCCCAGTTCAGTGCGCGAGTTCGATTTCCCCTTTACCAAGTCTGGCGAGGGATTCCGGGTCGAAATTTTCCATGCAGCCCATGGTCGCTCGGAAGATTATGCTCCCATTCAAACGTTTGTGCCCTTCAACATTGGTGGTGAACCGAGTTTGCTCGCTGGCTATACCTGCACTCCACTCGTCAAAATCCCCATCACAAAACTTGCCAGCCATGACAAAGTCCAGGGAACAACGATCGCTGAACTCGGAAACCGCAACCGACCACTCGACATGATTGTTTACAGCCAACACGGCAAAGCGTTTGTCCTGATGGCCAATAGTGCCAGAGGGGTCATGAAAATCAGCACGGACAACCTTGAAAATGCGAAGGCCCTGACAGAACGTGTATCCAATGGTGGCGTTGCAGGCCAGAGCTACGAAACCATCGACGCTCTGGATGGAGTCGTACAACTTGACAGGCTCAATGACACCCATGCCTTGGTTGTGATTCAGCCGGAAAAAGGCCCCATGACTCTCAAATCCATTCAGCTTCCCTAAGGCTCATTTGTTCGTCGATCACCACTCTACGGGCAGCGCATTGGCAAATTGATTGCGTCGGCTGGTTCATTCCAGCTCCAGTCAATCAAGCTCGACCAAAACGAATTATGTCAGCCCGCCAATGGCATTCCGATTCATGAATCGCGGTCGATCCAGCATCGGCCGCGTTTTTTTATTCACGAAACAACTTCCTTCCCAGCAGCATCGATCTTGCAGCACGCGTTTCAATCGCTTCGCTGTTCAAGCGCGGACGGAAGGCCACAACACTGTATGATGGTGGTACTGATGAGAGTCGGCCCATTGTCCCATTCCCGCACCGCACCCATTCCCTGCTGATGAGCGATCTTCATATGCCTCAACGATCCCTGGTTCTTGTTTTTCTGTTGGCGTTTTGTGCTATTCCCAAACAGCCAGGCGTTCTTGCCGCGGACCGCCCCAACATCGTTTGGATTGTTTCCGAAGACAATTCGATTCACTATTTGAAACATTTCTTTCCTGGAGGCGCTCCAGCCGCCAACATCGAGGCAATGGCAGCTCACGGGCTGACCTTCAACAATGCTTTTTCCAATGCCCCAGTCTGCTCCGTCGCCCGCACCACGCTTGCAACAGCTTGCTATGGCCCAAGAATCGGAACTCAGTTCCATCGCAGGTATGCGATGGCTCCCATGCCCGAGGGTCTGCGGATGTTTCCTGCTTACCTTCGTGAGGCAGGTTATTACACAACCAATAACAGCAAGAAAGACTACAACGCCGTGGAAGGTCAGGGTGTTTGGGATGCTTCATCCCGCACTGCTTCGTGGAGAAACCGTCCGCAGCAGGATCAGCCATTCTTTCACATGCAATCACACGCTCAATCGCATGAAGGAAGTCTTCATTTCAATCGTGCCGCCTTTGAAAATGACAAGACCAAAACAGACCCCAACAGCATCCAACTGGCAGACTACCACCCCGACACCCCATTGTTTCGTTACACGCATGCCCGCTACCACGACCGCATGCTCGACATCGATGCGATTGTAGGCAAAACCATTCAGCAACTGAGGGAAGACGGGGTTCTGGAAGACACGTTCATTTTTTACTTTGGCGACCATGGGGGTGTGCTTCCTCGCAGTAAAGGGTACATCTACGAGTCCGGACTGCACGTCCCGCTGGTTGTCCGAGTTCCTGACAACTTCAAGCATCTAGTGCCTTCAGCCAACGGCACACGTCTGGACGGTTTTGTCAGTTTCATCGACTTTGGCCCCACCACACTGCACCTCGCCGGTGTTAAAGTGCCGTCCCAAGTAGATGGCGAGGCATTCCTTGGGAAAAACATTTCAGAGGCGGCCCTCAACGCCCGGAATGAATCATTTGGCTACGCCGATCGATTTGATGAAAAATACGACTTCATTCGTTC
>JAPOKD010000522.1 GCA_029977825.1 Planctomycetota bacterium
ATCCATCACGCTTGAAGATCCAGTCAACCTCATTCACACCACTGGCAAAGAAGAGAGCGGCGCGGCCTATACCCGAGGTAACGAAATCGTGTTTCCGAAACGCGAACTTGCCGGAAATCCCAAATCAAAAACCAAGCTGCTTGCGCATGAATTGTTTCACGTCATCTCTCGCCAGCACCCGGACCTCAGAGATCACCTGTACGAGCTGATCGGTTTCGAAAAGTCTAATCCGATACAACTGCCGCTGAGTCTATCAACTTTAAGAATTACAAATCCGGATGCACCTGTCATCGAGCACGTCATGCAACTGAGACTCGACTCGGGTGATTCTGTTCACATCGCACCAATGCTGATTGCCAAATCCGACTATGACGAGGACGGAGCCTCTAACCTCTTTGCCTACCTCACGTTCAAGCTCATGCAAGTTCATCAAACGCCCGATGGCTGGGTTGCTGACCAGAAAGAAGGCAAACCGGTATTCCACTCGCCTAAAACGTTAGACTTCCACCGCCAAATTGGTAAAAATACAGGCTACATTATCCACCCGGAGGAGATCCTCGCAGACAATTTTGCACTCATCATGACGGATGGAAAAGTAACTGATACCTGGCTCACCGAAAAGATGAAAAGTGTCATCAAGACGCACTTCGAACACACAGACAGCGTTCCTGCCAACGATGACAATCCCTGAACACAATGGGTTGTCGAACCGTCACGAAAACCGATAACCGCAGCACTTGGTGCTATTTTCTTCCAGACACTGATCCGCGCAGCAACGCACGCAACACAATTTAAGTCCTAAACATGACGGAACCAAATCCCTACGAGGCGTCCAACACGATGGGACAGCAAAGTCTGCCGTACAGCAACATCGCTTTCGCTCCAATTCAATACATGAAACGTTCCTATCGGATGATGCAGGAACGATACTTTCTCTTTCTTGGCATTACGCTGTGCGGCATGTTGGTTGGAGCCTGCGGTCCGTTTGGTATCCTGTTGGGGCCCATGATTACCGGGGTTTACCTTTGCTTTCTTCAGCATGAGTCAGGCGAAACCGTCAAGTTTGATACCTTATTTCAAGGCTTCCACCGTTTCGTGCCAGCACTGCTTGTCACCCTTGCCGCATTACTTTGCAATATTCTCGTCAGTTTCGTTCTGATCGTACTTTTCGCTTCTGCGGCAGTCCTTTTCGTAGCCCTGATCGGCGATGGATCCATGAATGGCATTGCCGCATCCTTCGTAGGGATTGCATTCGCGGTGGCCTACATCCTGCTGCTACTGATGACATTCCTCGCTTTTGTACCGTTCGCCTTTTGTTTTCAACTGATTGCCGAACACAACATGTCAGCCGGTACTGCAATCCAAACAAGCCTTAATGCCGCTCGGCACAACCTTGCCCCTCTCGCATTCACCTACCTTTGCCTAAGTCTGTTTGGCATGGTGGCAGCCTTATTCTGCTACTTACCGATGTTATTCCTGATGCCAATTCAACTAGGCGCTACCTTCATTATCTATCGCGACACATTTCCCAAGCCGGAGATGACAGGTACCACCCAACCGCCAGTGACTCCTAACTGACACGTCACACTGCGATCAGGAGGCTGTGTGACCCAACCCATCCTTGCAGTTCAAAATTTCAGCCTCCCCCCCGCTGTCGCAGAGCATCAAAAACGCTCTGTTTCCATCGGTAAAGTAAGGGTCACCGGTCAGATTCCTCCGCGGATTCTCCGCACCCGTGGAACCACACCCGGGTACAAACGCAAGCTTGGACAAACGTCCCCCATCAGTGAGCGCGTCAACCACGTAATTTCTCGACTCATCCACATCTGGATCAATTCGATGTGTCGTCAGGTTCCATGTTTTCCACGTGAACCTGACGCCAATATCCCTGCTAACTTGTCCGATCCAAACCGCGTTTCCCTGCAGGTTCAAGGACGTTCTCCACAACCGCAGGTGCACCCGTTCGTTGATACTGGCCCTTGCTCTCTGCAACGCCAAATCCTGAATACGACCGTCAACATACAACGGGCTGACAGGTGAATAACGATACGTCGAATCCAGCAGAAACGCCTTGGCAGTTTTCAAACTCGTCGCCCAGTTGATCGCCTCGGCATCATCCCAGCGGGCACCGAAAGCCTGCCGTACCAGATCCCGACTCCCAACGACAACAAGATTGAGCGGATCACCTTCGCGACCGCCGCGTTTTCCAGTGGTGCACCTTGGTTGCTCAGTGGACCAGCGGAGCAGGGCTTCCAGACTGACCTCCCTCTGGTCCCCCAACCCATCTGGCTTCTCAATTGGTCTGAGAACTAGCCCCGGCACTTCAATCGAAAAATTGAAGCGGACCACGTCGTGATCCGAGACCAACCGCAGGACTATGGTTTTCAGTCCCTCATCAAGACTAGTGAACAACACACCGGCTCTTTTCGTTCCTGGTGGAATTACACTTCCGCGAAATGCATGCTCTTTGAATAAAGCAGACATCCGCCGATTTGCCCTTCGAGCACTGATGATTTTCGATGGCAGCAATGGAAGCAGGAAAAGGAAAAGCCAGCCCAGAATCCCAAAACTCAGAAATCTCTTTCCCACCGAAAAGTGATTTAATGAGGCAGCCTCCAAGGCGGTGTAATACCTCGGATCAACCGTATAGAAATCCAGCCGCTGCCCCACACTTGACTGATTATCGATCTCAATCCAAACGGGCTGCACTCCTCGACGTGCCAAACGCACGCCAAAGAAATTCACGCTCTCACGGTCGCTTAACACCGCAACCGAAACACTAAGTCCTTCAGCATGCTGCCGCTCCAAACGCTTGAGGAACGGACGATGTTGTGGATCGGGGTGATAACTGGTCGTTACCCAGCGCAAAGGACGTGGTCTCATCGCCAATTCCCACTGGGTAAGGAACACAGAGAACTTCCAGCATCAGCCATTCTTGCCTCCGGAATTACCCACGGGGACCGGCATACAGAACTACAGACGCACAGAACAACAGAAGCACAGGGCTACAGGCAAACACGCGAGCACACCGGTGCTCCAGCCATCACTCAGCCCGTCCACTGACGACTAATTCGATAATGCCTGACTATTCCTCAACCCATCCTGCCACTGCTTTGGCTTAACCGACACATCACTGTCGTCGTCATAGTATTTACGCAGCCTTTCCAACTCCGTCCTGGCCTCCGCAATCTGTTTTGCGTATGCGGGATTTTCATACTGATTCACCAGTTCGTCCGGGTCATTCGCAAGATCATAGAACTCCCATTCATCGAACTGGTAAAAATGCATCAACTTGTACTTCTCTCCGCGAACGCCGTAATGCCGGGGCACCATATGAACACTGGGATATTCGTAGTAATGGTAATACAGGCTTTTTCGCCAATCTGAAGGCTTTTCACCTTTGAGCAATGGTACGAGTGACTTCCCTTGCATGTCAGCGGGAATCTTTGTGCCAGCGATCTCAAGAAAAGTCTCCGCGTAGTCCAGGTTTTGCACCAATTGATCGTTATCTGAACCGGCTGCGGTGACGCCCGGCCATTTTACTATCAGGGGCATCATCATTGACTCGTCGTACATCCAACGTTTGTCGTACCAGCCGTGGTCCCCAACATAAAAGCCCTGGTCTGACGAGTAGATCACCACGGTGCTATCGCTCAATCCAAGTTCTTCCAAAGTCTGCATCAGAGTCCCCACGCTTTCGTCCACCCCCTTGATACATCGAAGGTAGTTTTTTGCGTAGCGTTGGTATTTCCAACGCACAAGATCCTTCCCTTTCAGATCGGCTTGATGAAACGCCTGATCACGGGGACCGTATGCCTTCCTCCACGTGCTCAATTGATCAGGCGTCATTCGTTGCATGTTACGCCAGGCAGATTTATCGTATCGCCCTTTTCTCGCATCGCCATCGAAGCTCGGAACAAGATCAACAAACAAGTCGAAATTGAGATGCATATGCCGGTCAATCTCAAGCTCCTGGAACCGTGCCGGGGGAGCGTTATCCTCCCATTTGTCAAACAGAGTTGCCGGTTCTGGAAGATCGATATCAGCGTAAAGGTTCAAGTGTCGCTGTGCTGGCATCCAGTTGCGATGCGGTGCCTTATGCTGAACCATCAACATGAATGGCTTTCCTTCCTCGCGCCCTTCCTTCAGCCAATCGACTGCCAAGTCGGTGACCACATCGGTGCAATGCCCTTCGATTCGAATCCGCCCCTCAGGCGTGATCATATCAGGGTTGTAATACAAACCCTGCCCTGGAAGAACTTTCCAATCCGAGTAACCTTGGGGCTGCCCCTTCAGATGGGATTTTCCATACATCGCAGTAGTGTATCCGGCATCCCTCAAAAGTTTTGGGAATGTCTGCTGATTCCAATCAAAGGAATTTCCATTGTTCATGAACCCATTCTTGTGGCTGTGTTTCCCCGTCTGGATAACCGCTCGACTGGGGCCACAAATCGAGTTTGTGCAGAAACTGTTTCGAAACACAATCCCTTGAGAGGCAAGTACATCAATGTTCGGTGTAGGATTCACCGATTTCAGCCAGCCGTCATAAGCACCGATCGCATGCGGCGCATGATCGTCACTAAAGATGAACAAAATGTTTGGCCGCTCATCTGCAAGGCAAAACGGGGAACACACAAGCTGCCCAACCAATAGCAGCAACCAGACAGGAAAACGGAAACAAACACGCAGCAGACTTTGTTTTTGC
>JAPOKD010000391.1 GCA_029977825.1 Planctomycetota bacterium
CGCTGGTTGTGGAAGAATACCTGCCCTGCCAACACAATGTTCGAGGCCGATTGATAACAGTCAGAAAGTATGATTGAAACGCAAATTCGAAAAGCTGTGTCAGATGATGCGTCCGCCATTGCGGCCATTTACAACCTCCACATCGAAATCGGTGGATCAACCTTCGATACACAGTTGTGGACAACAGTCGACGTGGGCAAGCTCATCGAAAAGCCGATGCCCAATGCTTGGTTCGTTGCTGAGGCTGAGCACCAGATTCTGGGCTGGGCAGCAACCAGACCTCACAGTCAGCGTCACGGCTACCGCTATACCTGCGAGACGGCGATATACTTGCATCCCAATTCCACAGGATGCGGTGTCGGAGATCTACTGCAGCAACAGATCGAAAAGCAGTGCCGCCAGACGGGATTACACCATGCAGTTGCAAAAATAATCAGCGACAACCACCGAAGCATTTCATTCCATCAACGTCACGGCTACGAAATCGTTGGCGTTCAAAAAGAAATCGGGCGTATGCAGAACAAATGGTGCGATGTGACCATCATGCAACGGATTTTTCATTGATGGCTGGATCCTGCATCGCGTTTTTCAGCCACAACGAAGCCACATTTCGGACGCAAAATCTGGAATTAGTTGCTGGCAGATCGTGCCTCGGCGAGCATGCTGACCATCTCTGGCAATATAAGTGATGCCGGTAGAGCGTAACTGACAACACGACCCGCCCGAGCAATATTGATCCCAATGACGTTCCCTTTGGTGTCCAGCAAAGGTCCACCACATTCATCGGGATCTAAAACGGTATCATGCTGCATGACCTGATCAAAACCTGACAGCCGCACATTCCGCGGACCATTGACCCGTGCATCACTTTCAGACTCTCGCATCACGTTCAACTCACGAATTGACGCATCCACATCCATTGTTGTTGAGTCTTCCGCTTCATCGTTCCGCGTGATTGTCAGGCGAACACTTTCTCCCGGGAACATTCCACGCAGGGTTTCAATAACACCGAGACGACTGCGTTCTTCCCGACCGTTGATTGCGACAATCAGATCTCCCTTCTTTAAACCGGCAGCCTCTGCTCCACTGTCGGGAAACACACCACGCACCATCGCTCTGCCCGTTTGGTCATCCTGCAGCAAGACACCCAACCTCCCCTGATGGGAGATTCTTCGTGGTTTGACGCCGATCACACCCAATCCGATGGGTTTTGACTTCCGTCCCACACTGATAACAAAACTCGCTACTGGTGGTGCTTCGCCAGCGAACTCCGCTGGCCTCAAAGTGAGATCCCCTTCAACCCTGAGCATGGCCAGATCGTTGCTTCGTCGTACAGCGGCGACACGAGCCGGCAGTAGTTGTCCGTCACTCAATCGCACGCGAATGGGATCTCCACTCAATTCGCTACGCTTCGTCAAAATAAATCCATCTTCTGCGACAACCGTCCCCAATGCGACAGGCCGGTCGCCACTGTAAACCTGCACTACTGAGCCGGCAACTTTCTCAGTCACCGGTCGAACCAGATTCATCATCGACGCATTATCACGTCGCGGAAGTGGCTCAAATTGAGCAAGTAACGCCTGCCCCTCAGTTGCCAAAATCATAGCAACTAAAACCAGGGGAAGCTTTCTTACACAAGCTCTCATATTACTAACCACCATCTTGCACTATACCGAATCTGAAATTTCGTGAAGTCGCTGCTCGCCTTTACTCGCCTCGCCCAATCACCACCCGAAAGAACACAGGACGCCCATCACGTAGACCACGCACGCGAACATTCTCACCGGGCATGGTCTCAGCAACGGCCGCTTTCAGCGATTGAAAATCTGTGATTTTCCGATCACCAAACTCTTTGATGATATCACCTTCCTGAATCCCGGCTTTCTTTGCTGCTGAATTAGGTCGAACGATGTCGATCACTGCCTCTTCGACTTGGGAATTTCCTTGCACTCCGAGCACAGGGCGAAAACCAGGTAATGTCCCCCATGAATCACCAGCAACCAGGCGTTCCCATGAAGTGTTGTAATTGTCGATCGGGATGTGCAAATTTTCTTCTACGTCATTGCCAATGCGGCTATGGATCGCAATCAGTTTGCCTGACAAATCGAACAAGGGACCGCCACTGTCACCCCCAATCAGAGCACAGTCAGTCCGCAAGGCCGATCGACTAACCCGCGCGATCCGCCCGACTCGGGTGACAACACCTCTGGTCTGGTCAAATCCGCTGGGATGGCCTGTTGCAATGCACCACATACCGCGAGCCAGTTTGCGACTCTCGCCCAAAGCAGCATGTGGCCAGTCCGCTCCTTCGTTTTGACCCGGGTTGATCTGTAACATGCCCGCATCAACATTTTTGTTCAATCCAAGGGTCATCGCTTTCAAGCGACGGCCATTTGCCAGAATCACCGTCGCTGGCTTATTGGGTCTCATCGCCACATGAGCAGCGGTTAACACCTTGCCACCACCGTCGATGATGACGCCGCATCCCTGGGCTTGACCAATCTTGATGCTGACCGTGCATCGTTTCGCTGCTTCTGAAATCTTCCCAAATTGCTGTTCCAGCAATTGAAGCTGTACGAGAGACTTGGGGACTGTCCCTGTAGAAAGAATATCCTGCAATTCCTCCGGCACAGGAATTTCCGTGTCAGAGGATGGCTGAACCTGCGTCGAGTCTCCAGTTGGTGACTGAGCCTCGACCGAAACACCAAACCAGCCAAGCCCTAACGCGAGGAAGATGATTTTCGTCACAATTGATTGCGGTGTGCCGACGACGGTTGGTTTCGTAATGTAGTAATGCAAAGCTGCCTCGAATCGCGACGCGAAGTTGGCCAATGCGTACCTCTAAGCAGGTACTCAGATATTATACCTTCTATTCAAGATCACTGAAAAAGTGATCTCCGCTAACAGGAAAACCACCTGAAATGAGCGATGTTTCGGAACAAACCATGATTTTCGGGTGCGGCTACCTGGGTCGCAGGGTCGCGCGGTTGGCAATCGGTGAGGGAAAAACAGTGTGGGCAACCACGCGTCAGCATGGGAAGCAGCGCGAGCTTGCCAGCGAAGGAATTCAGCCGATCGTGGCTGACTGGACAGATCGGCGAACACTGAGCGGCCTGCCTGAGGTAGACCACTTGGTGATCTGTGTAAGCTACGACCGAAAAAGCCATCACAATCGTTATGAATCGCAAGTAGGTGGCCTACGCAACCTACTGCAAGCCATCAGTTCTGAGACAAAAATCTGCTACATCAGCACGACTGGGGTTTACCACCAAAAAGATGGCTTGTGGGTCGATGAAACTAGCCCAACACGCCCAACGCGGGATGGTGGACGTGCACACCTGATAGCAGAATCATTGTTAAACCGAATGCGTCCCCATACACCATGGACGATTCTGCGACTTTCTGGCATTTACGGGCCCAATAGAATTCCGCGTGCGGCGGACGTGATCGCTGGAAGACCGATCGCCTCACCACAAAACGGCTTCTTGAATCTGATCCACGTTGATGATGCTGCCCAAGCGGTCTGTTCAACTATGAGAAAAGCCACAGGGCGGCTGTACGTTGTAAGCGATGATCAACCTGTCATACGCTCGCATTTTTACGATGAAATTGCCTGCCAAACCAACTCCGCAAAACCACAGTTTGTGACGCCCGACGGGACTTCTCCGGTAATGATGAGGTCGGAGAGCAATAAACGGATCTGGAACCGTAGGATGAAACGCGATCTGGTCACCAAACTGCAATTCCCAACCTATCGGCACGGCCTGGCTGACATTCTGTCGCACAACGCTTGCCGATAGCGTCTAGCACGCGTCACTGGGGCAAAAAGTCGCCAGCAGGGAGCGCAACTGTGGGCTACAGGCGTGAACCTCTTCAGCGTACAATGCAGTTTGATCTACTCCTATTTTTTCAACGAATACCATGCTAACCCGTAAACCGATTTTCCCAGGAATCATTGAACTTAACTTTCAGGCTGGGGAAGTCCTCGGGTGCAATGTCTACCTTGTCTACGATGGTGACGAGTGGATCTTGATCGACATTGGATACGAAGAAACAGTCGAGGACTTCGTAGAAATCATTCGCCAAATCGATTTTCCATTCTCTCGCTGCAAAACGCTGGTTGCCACACACGCCGATGTGGACCACATCCAAGGCCTTGCCAAAGCCAAGCAGTTGCTAAAGACTTCGGTCACCGCTCACCCCAATGCGGTAGCACCCCTCCAGTCTGGTGATACTCTGATCACACTGGCGGAAATCGCGGCACAGGATTTGAAGATGGCGATGCCCCCGGTTGAAATCGAGAATCAGGTGAACGACGGAGATGTCATCGAAGTCGGTTCACTCAAGGTTGAGGTCTGGCACACCCCCGGTCATACCAACAGTCAATTGGCATTCCGGATTGGAGATGTCCTACTGAGTGGCGATAATATCTATCGCGATGGATGCATCGGAGCTATCGACGCGCATCATGGAAGCGACATCAAAGCGTTTGTCTCATCACTCGAGAGAATCCGGGACAGTGATGTGAAATGGTTGGCTCCCAGCCATGGCCCGATCTTTGCAAACGATCGTGAACTTCTTGACGCGACCATTCAAAGAGTGCGCGGCTATTTGAAAATGGCTGACTTCGGCACGCTAGCTGAAAGCTGGCCTCTCATGGATGAATGGGATGATGAGGTCGCCGCTGGGAGACTGCCAGATGGGCTGGCCAAATGAGGCCTACCGTCACCCACCGCGAGTTTGCCAATCGCGAGTTTGCAAGACCAACCATGCTGTAATGATGATACCAGTAGTAACGCTGCTAGGGACAATAACGCAACTCAATCGTTCATGCATGGGTCCAGGTCGTGTGACGTAAGCTTGGAACGCTCGATTTCCTTGGTTTGCTGCACTACTTTCCAACGATCATCGTGCCGCGGCAGGCATTTTTTGATTACCATGGGCCCTTTCCACACTGGATGCTGCATTGCTGAATCCGGAGTGACTGAGTGTGAATCCAGTTCCGAACCGCACTCGCGTTACCAATCATCAACTCGCTGCGTCACTAATCATGACGCACGCTTCAGTTGAGATTCCTTATCTAGCCCTCAACCGCGTTTATGACCAGCAAGCCGGCCACCTGCTCAACAATACCTGCCACCCAGGAAGCCTTGTTTCTTGGGATTGATGTGGGTGGCACGAACATCAAACTAGGGCTGATTGATAGCTCAGGAACTGTGCATGCCAAGGATGCATTGGCGACTCCTGATCTGGTAACCCCTGAACGCGTATTTGACGCCGCAATCGCATTCGCCGATCGCGAGTTGTGTTCTTCGCAGTGCAGTAAATTCAAGTTGGCTGGGATTGGATTGGCAGTTCCGGGGGTACTTGATTCTCAAGAAGCAGTCCTTCTCGAAGTTGTGAACCTGCCTGGATGGAAGGGAAAACCACTGCGGGATATTCTTAGCCAATCAAGCCAGTTGCCAAACATTGTTGTAAATGATGCAAATTCAGCAGCTTACGCCGAACACGCATTAAGATCGCTGGGTAATAAATCCCTTGCCCTGGTAACGCTTGGAACTGGTATCGGCTGCGGCCTGGTAATGAATGGTTCTCCCTATGGAGGTGATCACGGTTGCGCCGGCGAAATCGGACATATCGCAATCAGATTTGGCAGCGAGGCTCTTCCATGCACCTGTGGCAAAAAAGGGCACCTTGAAGCTTATGCCGGGTCGAAAGGCGTTGTCTCACAACTGCACTCCCTGGCGAAAGCAACGCACAATCCGGA
>JAPOKD010000418.1 GCA_029977825.1 Planctomycetota bacterium
GGCCTCGGATTTGAAGAGTTCGATTCGCCGCCTATCAGCACTGGCTTCCGGTGGCAGGATTTTCAAAGCCATCAAACGCTTCATCACGTGGTGCTCAGCAAGATACACCACGCCCATGCCACCTTTTCCTAATGGTCGCAACAGCTTGTAACTTCCGAGATAAAACCCACCGCTTTTTCCTGCAAGCAGTTTTGCAGCCTGCCACTTCGTAAGCAGACCTGCTCCCATCAATCCCTGTGCAAGACTTTCCGGTGTGAACTGTTGGTTTGCGGCAAGTAAGGATGCGACAACTTTCTTGATGTCCTCCAATTCCAACAAACGTGCATCCAGCGATCGTTTCACGAACGCGCGAGTCAGTTCATCAAGTAGTGGTGCGGCTTCGGCTTGCACTTGCATGTCGCATCAATAAGGTTCAGTAACTGCTGGCAACCGAAATCGTTACACAGCTCGACTAGGGTATAGTGTAACAATCGTCGCCAAAATCGCTTAGCCTTGACGAAACCGTTGGGGGCCGAAAATGCGGGTATTTACACCGCTATATTTAAAATTTCTGTTAACTTACTGTGAAGCAAAAATCCCCCCACCTCAGTGGGCTTCGTGGCAACAAAACCGAGTGTGAAACGTCCTGTTCACAGATGCGATTTCAAAACAGCATCCGGGTAATCAACCCGCAATAAAAACAGGCCACATGCCGGCGCGGTTGGCCCGGCTACATCACGGTCACGGGCAGCGAGAACGTGATCGATCCATTCCAACGTCTGTTTACCACGACCAACCTCAACCAGAGTTCCTACGATATTTCGAACCATGTTGTACAGGAACCCATCAGCTTCCACTTCGATAGAAAGATGGCAGGCAGCACCACCAACCGCCGCGTGAACATTCAGGTCGCAGGCCCGAACATTTCGAACGGTTGTTTTGCGGTCAGCACCGGCAGCCTGAAAGCTTTTAAAGTCACGTTCACCTACGAGACGCTGAGCAGCCAGACGCATTTGTTCCACGTCCAGTTTTCCATGAAGATGCCAATGGTATCGAAAGTCAAACGCATCCCTGACGCCACCGACCTTAATTTGATAACGATAGCGCTTCCCGATTGCATGACGTATTGCATGAAACCCCTCGCAAGCTTCCTCTGCTGCACAAACCGCAATCGTTTCAGGCAGTTGGGTATTCAGCGCACGCAGCAAATGCTGTGGTGAATCTCGCCAAACAAGACTGCAACTGGCCACTTGCCCATGCGCGTGCACACCAGCATCGGTGCGACCACTTCCAATGACCTGTATCGGATCACCGGTCAGGCGTTGCAACGCATCCTGTAGATGCCCCTGAATGGTTGGCTGGTTGGGCTGAACCTGCCAGCCAGCGAAACCGGTACCGTCATATGCAACCGTCAACTTGAAAGAACGAGCTACGTTTGCATTCATGCTGAATTAAGACTTCTCGCTCGACGAAGCCGAACGTTTGACCAACAACTCGGCGATCTGAACCGCATTGGTTGCGGCACCTTTGCGAAGGTTGTCGCTCACGCACCAAAATGCAATCCCGTTGCTACAACTGAGATCCTTCCGAATCCGCCCCACAAACACATCATCCCTGCCATCACAGTCACGAGGCATGGGGTACTGCTGACTGTCGAGGTCATCCAGAACCGTCACACCATCGGCATTAAGAAACAGTTCGCGTGCCTCCTGCACCGACAAGTGTTCCTGTGTTTCAACCAGAATCGATTCACTGTGGCCAATGGTCACCGGAACACGCACACAGGTTGGGCAAACCTGAATACTTTCATCACCCATTATTTTCCGCGTTTCAAAGACCATTTTCATTTCTTCACTGGTGTAACCCATATGCTTCTCAGATCCGATCTGAGGTATCAGATTGAATCCAATAGGGTGCTGGAATGTACTCGGAGGATGTACCTGTCCAGCTAGGGAACTACGAACGCTGTCATGCAATTCCTCGTTACCAGCGAGGCCTGCTCCACTTGTTGCCTGATAAGTGCTCACAATCACACGCCTCACTTTTGCAGCATGATGCAGGGGTGCCAGCGCCACTACCATCTGAGTTGTACTGCAGTTTGGGCTAGCGATAATTCCCGCATGTGACTCTACCGCTTCCGGGTTCACTTCCGGAATCACCAGCGGCACCGTCGGATCCATTCGCCAATAACCGCTTTCATCTACAACTACGGCCCCTTCTTCGACAGCCCACGGCGCAAACTCCGCTGAAACCTCATCAGGCGTACTGGCGATCACTAAATCAACATCATTGAACGCGCCCGGTTCCAAAAGTTCGACGGTGATTATTTCACCGCCGACGCGCACTTCACGCCCCACCGATCTCTCAGATGCCAGAAGCTTGAGCCGTTTGTACGGAAACTCCCGCTTCTCAAGTTGCTCAAGAACTATACGGCCGACGGCTCCCGTCGCTCCAACAAGTGCTATGGTTTCGTACACAATACTGCGTGGGTCAAAAGGTTTGAAGTAAATGCGAGTCAATGCCTCGTACTTCACAATTCAATTTGCGAAGAAACACCATCGACTATTCCTGAGCGGCAGTCGAGCTTCCATTTCACTGAGAGTTCTTGATTGCCTCTGGCAAAGTTGCATCAACCTGCCCAACAACACCTCGCCCACCCAGCAGGCGAGCCTCGACATCGTCCACCACATCCTCGGGATTTGCCTTCCAGAATTTTTCAATCACCTGCTCGGAAAGTGGTTCGTAAGAACGAAACAGGCGGAATCCGACACCACGAGCAGGGTCATTTGTGAACCACCAAGGACTCTTGGGAAAGTTGGGATCCTCTTCCTTCCATTCTTCGTCATCCGAAGATAGACGAGCAGCACTTCTAAGCTGCTCTGGGTCCATTTCCCAAGATCCCCCACGAATAACGATGGGTGACGACGTTTCGGGCCACACGACCAATTCGGTTGCATTCAGTGGCTCATCGTTCTTGAACTTCTTGTACCCATCCTCGGTGTAAGCATTCACAGTCAACTCTGCAACACTACCGTGCATATCGAAAAGACCAAATCCATTGGGCTTCTTGGTACCCACTGGCAAGGTTCCGTCTTCTGCATTGTCAAAGTACCAAGCGTAGTCGTCGATATTCTCCGGACTATCACCCCAACTATAGGCAGTATCAGTGTTCGCACGACATGCGTACTCCCATTCAGCCTCAGTTGGAATTCTGTACTGCTGGCCCAAAATTCGACTAAGCCACTTACTGTATTGCTGAGCCGAATACTGAGTCATGGAGACAGCAGGCTGATTGAGTTCTTCACCATACTCATACGTATAGCTGGGATCGTAAAGCGGCGTTGGCGCTGTAATAGCGTCGACCGATCCAACCTCCACAACTCGGAATCCTCGTCCCTCAAAATCTTTGAAGATGTGGTACAGCTTCATGAACTCTTTGTACTCAGCCCAACTGACCTCCTTCTCTGCAACCCACATCGGATCCACGGTAACCTCAAGCTGAGGTCCTTCGTCATCACCACGATCCGCCTCACTTTCTGGACTGCCAATTTTGCACTTTCCACCAGGGACTGGAATCATGCGAAAAGTGACATCCGTGCCTGGGATCGCAACTGTGTAAGGAACCATAAAGCCCTTCGCAACTTTCACACTTGGTCCCGAGGCTGGCTTTTCCTTGGCGATCCCAGGTTCGGTTTTCTGTGCCGCAACTGCCTCAGTACATTGAAAGCAGGAGACAGAAACCACACACAAAAATAGAGCTAAAAAACGCATTGATGGAGATCCAACGAGAACTTGAAACATTCAGCCAAATCGACAAAACCAGAGATAACCCTGAAGCCGCCGACGCCCAGCAAGCAAATCATGTACTGGCCTACTGCTGGACACTATCTTACTTGGTATCCCCCCATTTGAAGAAGGTGTCAGGCACCAAGTGATCGAAATTCGTTACGAAGTCCCCAATTTTTACGTCAACGGGAGTTGATCATGCCGGATAAACCGGCCACCTCATTTTTCAGGCAACCATCAACAACGCTCAAATCACTGCTCTGGATCGATGGTCCGATACGGCCGCCCATCAAGGTTGATTGAGAAGCTCAGGGCGGGCTCCCAGCACAACGGTCACCGTCAGCGGTCGACCTTGCCGAACCAGTTCCAGCGTAATATCTGAACCCGCCAGTGAACCGCCAATGAGACGCATCAGGTGCGGTAGATCTCTAACAACCTCACTATCGACCGTGAGGATGTGATCGCCCAGCTTGAGACCTGCAAGCGCTGCCGGTGAATCCTCATTTGTCAAACCACTAACAACTGCTCCACGCATCCGAAGATCATCACCAATAAGGTTTTCCTCATCAACCTCACTGAGTCGAACGCCCAACCAGCCCCGATCCACGCGACCAATCTCCTTCAGGCGTTCATAGACCTGTTTAGCTACGTTACTGGGCACAGCAAAGCTCACCCCCTGATAACTCTCACCAACAATCGCTGTATTAATACCTACGAGCGTTCCACGAGCATCTACGAGTGGACCACCACTATTGCCCGGGTTCACAGCGACATCACTCTGCATGAAATCCTGATAGTGCGTGCTGTCCTCGACCATCCGGTGCTTCCCACTGAGAATTCCAAATGTGACTGTTTGGTCCAATCCAAATGGACTACCCACAGCCCACACCGGCGACCCCACGCGGCAACGATCACTATCACCCCAAACTATCGGAATCAATTCATCCGCATCCACCTTCAAGACAGCCAAATCGGTCTGCTTATCGGTACCTATGATTGCGGCACTGAGTCGACGACCATCTCCCAACGTGACATAGATCTCCTCACCGCCGTCAATCACATGGCGGTTGGTGAGTACGTACCCGTTATCCGCAACAATCACACCGCTACCTTGATCTGTCTGTGATTGGTAACCGGGAATTACCTGCCCCTGTATTTCGATGTCCTCGAAGGGCGTGGGCTGTTTCACATCAATATGCACAACACTGGGACCAACGGCCGACGTAACCATCTGGTACGCCCTACTCAACGTATCGAGAGAGACGTTTCGCAACCCCTCTGAGCCCGACTCGTACTCTGCTCGCAACTCTCCCCGATGCCAACTGTATCGAATTTCTTCAACGATACGTGGTACAAAGTAACGTGCCGCCAGCAGCAACACCGCCATCGTCGCCAGCAGAAACAGGCTCTGCCTCAACGGGTCCTGCTGCGTGCCGCCGCGTTCAGTCACCGGATCAGGATGCCCGTCCGTCTCAGAGAGTGTCTCCGCATGTGTGTTTAGCCCGCCCGTGGACTCGTCATGACCAAGCCGTAACTTGGGATGGTTCGGCGATTCGTAATAAGCTGAGACAGACAACTCGTTCGGACTGCCGGTTGCAGAAACTTCATCGGAAGAATCACTTTCAGGATACCCGAACGTCCCGAATCCCTGTCCAGCCTGTTTGTCCGTTGGCAAGTCGTTCCCAACACTCTGTCGTACCATACCATTCGCGGTTTTATTATTTACCACTGAACCCTCTGGTCCGCTCAGTTGTGAAA
>JAPOKD010000013.1 GCA_029977825.1 Planctomycetota bacterium
AAATCGACTTATCGCCTCCAAATGTCATTCATCTCTCAAAGGAGAATTCATTGTCAGTTCCAGAAGAACATATCCTAGTGATTCCAGAGTCCGTGATCGAGGAGATCGGTGAGATCGAGGGTTTTGAGGCTGATGTTGACAAGTTTCTCGTACCGATTTTAGGAAGTGACAAGTTGTCATTCCAGCCTCGGGGAGCAATGGAGACAGATCCTTCGTTCAAACAGCTGATTCCGTATGTTTTGCTTGAGTGGACAGATGGTGACGGCGTGATCCGGCTCTTTGCCTATACACGTGGAGGTGGCGGTGGAGAGTCTCGCCTACATGCAAAGCGTAGTGTTGGAATCGGAGGCCACATTAGTCGAGAGGATTCAGCAGAGGGAGCAGACCCGTATACCACTGGAATGCAACGAGAGTTGGCAGAAGAGGTGTGTCTTGAATCAGGGTACAGCGAAACACGGGAAGGATTGATTTATGATCCCTCCAATGATGTCGGTAAGGTGCACCTGGGCGTAGTGCACCGTTTCGTACTTCAGACTCCTGACGTCTCTAGTAACGAAGCGGACTTGGCGGAGGGTGGTTTCATGACCATCGATGCTTTGCGAGCTGAGTGGGATCGTTTAGAAACCTGGACGCAACTTGCCATCGATGCTTTGTATTCATGAATTAAGGTGATTCGTTGTTGTGGTCTCTGCCCGCAGTCCATGCGGCATTTCCAGCAATGAAAATTGCATGAGTTTACTTACAGGTCAGCTGAATGATTTATCTCGATAACCATGCCACGACTCGATGTGATCCGCGAGTTGTTGATGCAATGGTACCTTGGCTCTCAGAACACTACGGAAATCCGCACAGCAGTCATTCCTTGGGTGTAGAGTCCCATCAGGCAATGGAAAAAGCGGTCTGCCAGATTGCCGGCTTGCTCAACGCTCCTGTTGATTCCGTGGTCATGACCAGTGGAGCCACGGAAAGCAATAACCTGGCCATTCGGGGAATGTGCTTGCACCCTCGGCAAAAACGCAGGCACATTGTCACGGTGAGTACCGAACATCCCGCTGTATTGGATGTGTTTGCGGATCTTCAAGGTAGCGGCTTTCGAGTAACCCACGTCCCCGTGCAACCGAATGGTTCGACCAATGCTGGGATCGTTGATCTGGGGCAACTCGAGGAAGCCATTGATGACGATACTGCACTTGTTTCCGTCATGTGGGCCAACAATGAAATTGGTGCCATCGCGCCCATGAGAGACATTGCTGGATTGTGCCATGATCGTGGAGCACTTTTACACAGTGATGCCACGCAGGCGGTGGGACGTATCCCCGTCGATATGCTCGATGCAGATATTGACCTTTTGAGTGCCACTGCTCACAAACTGTATGGTCCCAAGGGAACTGGACTGCTGGTTGTCGGTAACTCGAATCGCAGGGTTCGACTGAATCCACAGATTGTGGGAGGGGGCCAGCAACGTGGAATCCGAAGTGGAACCATGAACCCTGCAGGAATCATCGGAATGGCGACCGCCATGCAGTTATGTAACGATGAAATGAATGACCATCATGAACGCGTAGCCCGACTACGTGATCATCTTTGGGTTACGTTGAACTCACGTATCGAGGGTTTGCGTCTCAATGGGCCAGAATTCGGTCCTGAACGGCGATTGCCGGGAAATCTAAATCTTGCTTTGCCAGCAATTGAAGGACAGGCTTGGATGTCGGCTGTCCCAGAGATCGCTTTCAGTAGTGGTTCGGCGTGTAGTGCCGCGCACACAGCTCCCAGCCACGTTTTGACTGCTTTGGAAATTGACGAGTCGGCCGCCCGTCGTAGCGCCAGGTTCGGTGTGGGGCGGTTCAATCACGTTGATGATATTGAAGCAGCTTGTGAAATGCTGGTGGAAGGTCACGCCAAATTGCTTGCATTGGGAAATTGATCATAGGTCGGCCTTGCTGACGATTGCGTACCGCCCAAGTCTGCAGCAGGAAAAAAATCTCTCTTTACCGAGCGTGGACAAGGACGCTACCATTCACGCAAAATCCTCGTGGTTTATTGTGCTAGACGGCACTCGGTAAGGCCACGACTCATAAGCATCATTCAAGGATTGAACGATGGGCGGAGTCCCAATGCTACTGATGGTGACGTTGTACGGCACATTAAGTGTCCAGCCTCACCTCGGCGTTTGTGTTTCTCAAACCACTGACGTTCAGAGTTTCTCAGAAGCCCGTTCGTCCAACATCAAGTCGTTGAGCCATGGCATACCATGGGTAGGCACCCACGCCGACCAAGTGTGTGGGTACGAGTTGGCAGTCTGTGTTGTCGCGGATCGCACGAGTGTTGGCGACAAAAATCGCTCAGCAGAGGCAAAACCTCGCGACTTGCAGCAGCCAAATGACTCATCGCCAGTCGTGATTCCCGAGCTCGGTAAAGAATCCGCAGAGCTTGTCTTGAATGCAGCTCGCAATTCTCGGGTGATTACTGTGCGGAAACCAGATAATTCTGGCGTGGCTGGCTCGGGCTCAGGGTTCAGCTTTCCCTCAGTTCCACCCTCCTTGGCGGAGGCCGGCCAAGCTCTAACGCAGAATGTGGATCGAGCTGGTCGTCCCATCGACCCAGCGGCTTCAGCGCGAGGAGCGACCAACGGAACGACACTGCCTTCAACCACAACAGTGAGTTCACCGGGATTTCCGGTTCCACCGTTTACGGGTTCCGCCGAAGCGACGCCTAATGTTCCTGCCTCGCCCAGCTCAACGCCCACTGCATCTGCACGAGCGACTACGCCCACATCTTCGCCTGATAACGCGACTCGAACCACTAACTGGGGGCAGTTTCCACTACCGACAACGGCTCCGGCAACGGCAAGTACCTCAGCCTTCGGCGTTAATACAGCAACCGCGGCGAATGCAGCGACGGCACCGGCAGTTGGTTCGGCGGCGCGGGGCGCAGGGGCGAGTCCCTTGTTGCCAACCGATACGTTTGGGCGAACGCCAAACGGATTAGCAACAGCGACGACCGGTCGCCAAGCTCAGTCTGCTTATTCCACAGTGCCGCAATCAACTGCTAATGCTGGGACACCGGGATTTGTGCATGTGCCTACAACGGACAGTATCTTCAGTAGAAATCACACGGCGAATGCAACTGCCGCCAGCGGGTTTGGGGCTGGCTCAAGTCCAACAAACTCGGCACAGGGAGCATCCGCTACAAATAACTTGAATACAGCCCGTTCGACGTCATTGGGACCGGCTGTAGCAGGTGTGCCGGTGGGGCAACCGCCAATGGGTCGCTTCGGTGCAAATCCATCAGCCTCGTTCAGCCAACCTTCCTCAAGTGCCTTTTTATCGGCCGCATCAACCAATCCGGCTGCCACCGCAGGTTTCTCTGCTTCGAGGCCTGATGCTCGACTGACAGCCGCACAGGTTGCTGCTGGTGCCTGGTCGGTGGACGCTTTCGGGCAGCCCGTTGATCGAACAGGACAACGCATTGCATCGGCTCCTGTTAGCAATCATGGTCAACGATTCAACCAGCATCCACAAACATCTGGACCTGTAGGGTTTGGAAGTTCATTCGCAGATCAAACAGCGACCCATTTGGCCCACGTTCGCCCGCAGGCCGCCGGCGGAAATCGTGGAATCCAAGCTGACATGACGGTGCCAAAAGAGGGAGCGTCGAAATTCAATCAGCCCTCTGGCAATGAAAAACCAAGCCAAAGTAGTGGTACTTCCGTGGCATCACGAACAAGCATTTTGCCGCAAGTCCCTGAAAATCAAGTGATCGAGAATAAACCGGTGACAACTCAACCGCTGTTCAATGGTTTGTTGCTGATTTCCATTGTGGCCAACATCTATCTTATCTTCTGGCTCAAAAACCTCCGCCTTCAGTACCACGAGATGGTGGCAGCAAAGCGTATGGCCAGCTCGAGCACTTCGTCCAACTGATGTCCCGGCTCGCGGATGGTGAGTTTGTTGGGTGCCGAATCTCGGTCAGAGTGGGGCGCGGTGCGGTGTAGGACGCAATCATGGCAGGTTGCCTGACGACGTTATTGGGCTACTTGGAGAACGCTTGTGCTCGGCAAAGAGGTGGCCGCAGCGCTTTCTAGGTGTGAGTTCTTGAGTGCATCGCCTGCATTGGTGTCTGTGGTGATTCTTGGCTCAAATTGACACTTTTGAAACATTACTTATCTTCTTTGTAAGTGTTTGTAACGCCCCGTCAGGCTTGGTAAGCCTGATGGATGGATTGTCGTTCAACGTCCGAATAATACATTTGTAATCGGTTGTTTCACCAATTTAGCGGGGTGGTACCTGCACATTTTACGCTATCATGGATTTCAACTGGGGAGAGCCTAATAGCCCGAATTGCGGGAATGAGGCTGCTTTCCAGCTTTGCCTGACGAACTTGGTTGGGCTTTGAAGGTAACCCGAAAAGTGCGCTTCTTATCCTCAGCACTGGCGTCGGCTGATGAACACGACACCATGCCCTACTCTTTGGAATTGCGATGAGCAAGAAATTACTGATTGTTGATGATCATGAAATTATCCGGCTCGGACTGCACTCAATGTTGGAGATGACAGATCTGGAGATTGTTGGGCAGGCGGCGTCAGCAGCCGAAGCTCTTGACGCGATTGAGACCGCAACTCCAGATGTCGTCCTGATGGACATTCGCATGGAGGGTGGTGATGGCTTGAATGCACTGGGACGAATGAAGCTGGATCACCCTGATCTGCCCATTGTTCTGTTCTCTGCGTACGACAACCCAACCTACATCGCCCGAGCAGTTGCTTTGGGCGCATCCGGCTACGTTCTAAAATCAGCTTCTCGCGAAAGGCTGGTCGAAGCTCTGCAGACCGCTGTGGCTGGTGAGTCAGCTTGGACGAGGGAAGAGTTGCGACGGGTGACCGGTGCTTTGGCGACGCCAAGGCTCAGTCAGGACATTGAGGTGCCGCTTACGCAACGCGAGAGCGAAGTGCTTCGGCAAATGGCTCTCGGTTTGACCAACAAGGAAATCGCCAAAATGTTGGGAATCAGTTACGAGACGGTAAAAGAGCACGTTCAGCATATTCTTCGAAAAATTGGGGTAAGTGATCGAACACAAGCCGCCGTCTGGGCTGTACGGAAAAATTTGGTGTAGTCTGAAACGGGTAAAACATTTCGACTGACTTCATCCGCCGCGTGAGTGAACGCGGCGGATTTTTTTTGCCGTGCTGTTTCAGCTTTCCGGCTCTGGATTGTGAAATGGGTGTACGGGCATCTGTATTCGGGCGAACGCTGGATGAGTGCATGAGAGTGCGGCGTATCTGTCTTGTTGGTTTCATTCAGGTTTGAAGCATCACCAGCAACTCGTGGGTGATTGCTGTGATGGGTGGGCCATGAAAAAAGCCAGCCCCGCGGATGCGGGACTGGCTCGTTGTTTTCAACGTATTTCAGATGAGTTTTCTCATTCGCTGGTCGGGATCAGAGGTCCTTCGCCAGAGCCGAGGCCACCTTTGAGGTCCCCGTCCACGCTTGGCATGCTGCCACCTGCTTCTGCGGCTTCCGCCTCAGCAGCTGCACGTTCTTGTTCCTCACCCCAGTCAACTCGTTTGAGTGACAGTCCGATTTTCCGCTCGTCTGTGTCCACGCGAAGCACTTTGACTTCCAGTTCTTGGCCAACTTTGACGACTTCTTCGGGGTCTTCGACTTTGTGTTCGGCCAATTCACTGATGTGCAACAGGCCTTCCAAGCCGTCTTCCAGTCCAATGAAGACACCAAAGTTGGTGATCTTCGTGACGGAGCCTTTGACGAGTTGTCCGGGTTGGTACTTATCAGGAATGTCGCCGTCCCATGGATCGTTATCGAGTTGCTTGAGGCCCAATGCGATACGGCGTCGTGATTCGTCCACGCTGAGCACGCGACACTTGATTTCCTGGCCTTTTTCCAGCAATTCGCTGGGGTGACCAATCTTTCGGGTCCAAGACATGTCGCTGACGTGCAGCAAGCCGTCGATGCCCTCTTCCAATTCGATGAAAGCACCGTAATTGGTAAGGTTTCGCACCTTTCCGGTGACGTCTTGGCCCTCTGGGTAGCGATCGATTACTTCATCCCATGGGTTCTTCTGGGTCTGCTTCATACCCAAGGACAGTTGCTGACCTTCAGGGTCAACGCCCAGGATTTTGACATCGATTTCATCGCCGATGTTGACCAGTTCGCTTGGGTGATTGACGCGTTTGGTCCAACTCATCTCACTGATGTGTACCAGACCCTCGATACCGGGCTCTAGTTTGACGAACGCACCGTAGCTCATCACATTGACAACTTCGCCTTTGTGATCGGAACTGACAGGGTACTTGGACTCGATGTTCTCCCAAGGATTGCGGTCTTTCTGCTTCAAACCGAGGGCAATCTTTTGCTTTTCCCGGTCGATATGAAGCACTTTGACTTCGATTTCCTGATCGATGGAGACCATTTCGGTGGGGTGCCCAATTCGCTCCCAAGCCATGTCTGTGATGTGCAGCAAGCCATCGATGCCACCAAGGTCGACGAACGCACCAAAATCGGCGATGTTCTTGACGATACCTTTGCGGACTTGTCCGACTTCCAGTTCTTTCATCAGGTAAGCACGATCTTCTTCACGCTGGCGTTCGATGAGCGAACGACGGCTGATGACGATATTCCGACGGGTATCGTCGATCTTCAGCACTTCGGCTTGGATGACGCGACCAATGAAATCGCCAATGTCGCCGGGGCGACGAATGTCGACCTGACTGCCGGGTAAGAATACGTTGACACCAATGTCGACCAGCAAACCACCTTTGATCTTTCGGATGACCGTACCGGTGACCACCTGGCCCTCGCTGATCTCTCCGATGATTTTTTCCCATTCGATGATCTTCTCGGCTTTACTCTTGCTGAGCGAGATCATGCCATAGGGGTCATCAGCGGCCCCAAGTTCGTCCTCCATCTCCTCGATCAGGACTTTTACAGTCGTGCCGACGACAGGCTTTTCTTCTTCTGGGCCCCACTCACTGAGGCTGACAGTGCCTTCACTCTTGAAGCCAACGTCGATCAAGGCCCATTCATCGTTGACTTCAACGATCCGGCCGTCGACAATTTCGCCTTGAGCGTAGTCTTGTTGATCCTGTTCCAGCCAGTCCAGCAGCCACTCGTCTGCTTCTTCTTCAGGGGCCAAAACTGCCAGTTCGTTGACGATTTCGTCGTCGTCCAGACTGCGGATAAGGTTGCGATTAACCATTTGTATTTCCAGAGGTGAGCGGAGCTGACTGACGACCCAGTCGCTCGACGTCTCAGGGGTTAGTGTAGGAATTGGTCGTAATTACGCGGCACAATGTCACGTAAACAGTCCGGTAACGTATCAAAGCCCAAAAATCGTCACAACAGCCAAGTCGCCAGTTTGCTGTCATTTTCAGGCAGTAAACCTCTGCTCTCCTTGCGAGAAGCCCGGGATCTCCGTTCGATATTCGAGCTGCGTCGGTGAGCTGAGTACCTTACTGGCGACTACTGATTTCACTCGCCCGTTGCAGAAATAGCTCCGATGTCGGGCGTGCGTGGTGGGGCCCGCCGGTCGGGAAAAAAATCTGAGGTTTTACTCAGCTGCACCCCATCCGCTTTAGAGTTATCGTTCACTCATTGGAGGCCATTGCGGAAAACTGCTCGGGAAATGTGATTTCGACAGGCGAAATCCAACTTCACAGGACTGGGCTTACCCCGAATCATGCCTGTCCTGGGGCAGTGACTGGTGTTTGAAACTGAGGTAACAGGTCGCAAAACTGTCCAAAAAAGAGCAATTGTGCTTCTGTTGACAGGCTGTCTCATGATTTACGGAGCCGGTTGCCCGCTCAAACCTTGTCCCCGGGGTGCAGATGAAGCAAGGAAAGGTAACAATGCTCAGGCAGTTTCCCGAACCTTCCCGTTTTCTTTTCAGCAATTCATGTCCGGATCAACTTCTCTGCGGATCGCTCTTGGTGGTGATCACGCAGGATTCCCACTCAAGCAGATTGTCGCCAGGCGACTCAACGAAACGGCAGTATCGCTGACTGATTGTGGCACCAACAGTGCCGAGAGTTGTGACTATCCGGACTTTGCGGTCGCGGTAGCCAAGGAAATCATCGAGGGGCGGGCAGATCGAGGTATTGTGGTTTGTGGTAGTGGTGTCGGAGTGAGCGTGGCGGCCAATAAAATTCCCGGCATCCGAGCCGCGGTTTGTCACGATACCTACTCAGCCCACCAAGGAGTTGAGCACGATGATATGAATGTCCTGTGCATTGGCGGCAGAATCATTGGCTCAGAGTTGGCATTCGAAATTATCGACTCATTCTTGCGAGCTCGTTATGTGCCACAGGATAGGCATGCCAGACGACTTGAAAAGGTTTTGCAGATCGAGCGGCGTGGGCTTGGTGTCCTCGACTGAACCAGCCAGCGGTCTCGATATGGGGGCTCAACATTGATCGTGGTCTACCTTGATCGGTGTCTATCCTTCGACTGGTCTGTCACTTGATGTGTCTGTACCCGACATCATGCTCAGAATAGTTTGGGTGCGTCGATTTTGATTTGCTGTGTCTGTTGAGACAGAGCAGCATTCATGATTTCAATTGCAGCTCTGGATTCCAGCGTTACACCGGCTCTGACACCAACACAGGGGTCGTGCCGCCCCTTGGCGAGTTCGAATTCAATTTCACTAAGATTCTTTTGAATGGACTGTTGCGGCGAGTTGATGGTGGAAGTTGGTTTGAAAGCGACTCGGCAGACAATTGGCATACCCGTCGTAATGCCTCCCAGAAGCCCTCCATGAGAGTTGCTGGTGTAACCATGGCTGCGTATCGGGTCGTTATTTTCGCTTCCCAGTCGCTCGGTTACTTTTGAGCCTGCACCAATCTCACACGCTTGAACGGCATTCAAGCCCCCGAGTGTCCCCATCAGTCTGGCTTTTAAACTCTGGTACAACGGATCGCCCAGCAATGGAGGTACGTTGAGTGCAACAACCTCGACTGCGGCTCCAAGGGAGTCGCCCGCTTTTCGGGTTGTCTTGATCAGTTCCCCAGCTGCGGCTGCGAAATCTGAGTCGAGTGAGTGGATTTCAGATGCCTCCATTTGCTGAATTGCCTCATCGATAGCTTCCTGGGCAATGGTGGCTGAACCCGTTTGCTTGATCACATCCTCAAAGTGTTGTGCCAAAGAGACCGATGAACGCAGTGAGCCCACTTGTGAGATCGACGAGAGAATGACCGTCCCCAGTTGCTGATGAAGAAACAACCGTGCGATCGAGCCACCAATGACATCGCTGATTGTCGAGCGATAACTTGATCGACCCCCACCTCGCACGTCGACAAACCCAGATGATTTGTGGAACTTCACCAAATCGGTGTGCCCCGGTCTGACCTCGCCCGTCAGACCGCTGAATTGGGTGTAGTCACCTGATTTTTTCGAGGTAGATAGCACGATCGCTGAAATCGGCTCTCCCGTCGTGAAACCGTCTTCGTAGCCTTCCGTCTCAAATGTCTGATTCTTGACCTCGACAGATAGTTTTGATCCAGTGAGTAGCTGTTCGTGATCTTCCCGGTACAGACCGGAAAGAAAAATGACTTTGTCTTTTTCGTTTCTAGGGGTGCCGTGCCGATTGCCCCCAGGTCGGCGGCGGTCCAGATAATGCTGAACATCGGTTCGGCGAATCCGCTGACCGGCAGGACAACCGAAGACAATGGTCGTCACCGCTGGGCCGTGTGATTCGCCAGCGCCAGCCACACCGTAGATGGGTCCGCCCAGAATTTCCATTAATCAGATGTCCCAAGGTGAAATCAAGTAAACTGTTAGACCAGCATAGCGTGGAACGTTTTTTTGATGTAGACGCTCTGCCTGAGCTGGATGAAATTGGCAACATGCTGGAGGCGTTTCATGGAAAACGCTGGTTTCTACTCGGCAACATCAATCTGGCAGTCAGGGTAAACTTGGTCCGGCCTTGATGCGTTGTCGTTGCTGGATTCGCTCACGCGTGTGATTTTGGATGATCAACCAGAATGAGACTCCCTTCAGGGTTTTCAGGTTCGGGACCTTGGTCGTTCTGGATCTCGATCACAGGAGCGAGTTTTCTGGTTTACTTGAGGTCACTTCGACCAATGGTATTGTATTAACCTCACAGCATCCGCAGCTTTGAGCACTTGCCAAAAACGGATTTCGCAGTCGTTATTTCCAAGCATCCCCTGAACTGTGTCATGCAACTATTGAATTTCCGACCCAGCTTACTGATTGTATCATTGGCAGTTCTCCCAATCGGTGTCACAGAGAGTGTGTTGGGAGACGAGCCAAAGATCCTGCAGGTCAGCGGCGAGGA
Source organism: Planctomycetota bacterium (assembly GCA_029977825.1). Classification (GTDB taxonomy): domain Bacteria; phylum Planctomycetota; class Planctomycetia; order Pirellulales; family Pirellulaceae; genus Rubripirellula. The sequence continues at coordinate 10,307 of JAPOKD010000013.1, forward strand.
GGCGATCGCATCTGATTATTCACATCAGCGGGCCGTGGATTTTCTGGATCGCACGTCAATGGCGTGGACTCAAAAATACAAGTGTTTCACATGTCATACCAACTTTGCACATCTGATCGCGGTTTCAGAGCTTGAGCAACGGCCAGAGTACTTTGAAAAGGTTCGTAGTTCACTGAACGAGCTTGTTCAGGAACGCTGGCGAGAAAAAGGTCCGAGATGGGATGCCGAAGTCGTCATGTCGGCAATGACATTGGCCGTCGTCGATCGAAATCTTGGAGAATCTTTAAGTCAAAGTGCCAGACTTGCGTTGGACAAAATGTGGCAGCTACAGCAGAGCGACGGAGGCTTTGATTGGTTGAAATGTGACTGGCCACCCATGGAATCGGATGATGAGTACGGCGCCGTTATTGCTGCGGTGGCTGTAAGCGCAGCCCCTGAAGATTACCTGCGACAGAAACGGGTGCAGGATGGCATTGCAAAATTGAAAACCTATTTGATGCAAAGTAAGAAACAGGGACTGCGTCTGCATCATCGTGCGATCTTGTTGTGGGCTCAGTCACTCAAGTCAGGTTGGCTGACCGAAGAAGAAGTCGATGCAATGATTGTCGAGTTGACTGCGTTGCAAAGACCTGATGGTGGTTGGAATACACCTTCACTTGGCAAGTGGAACAGGGAGGATGGCGGTGTTCCAGATGTGGAGACCAGTGATGGTTATGGAACTGGCTTTGCCGTATTGATGCTCATCAAGGCAGGGATGACGTCAGATCATGGGGTGATACAGAATGGACTTGGCTGGCTCAAGAAGAACCAGCGACAAAGCGGACGTTGGTACACAAGGTCAGTGAGTCGAGATAGTCGCCACTTTTTGACGCACGCAGGAACTGCAATGGCAATCATGGCGATGCAGGCCTGTGATCGGAAATGAAAGAGATTCATTGGCCTTTGAATTCCTTGCTTGATGTTCAGCGCATTTCAATCCGAATTCAAGTTGATGCCGATATGTTCCAAGTGATTCCGCACCAGTCCAGCAAGCTGATAGTTGAGTGAACTGTCAGAGCTGTATGTCAGGAGCATGTTTCGTTCAGAGGATTTGACTACACAGCTTCCGGTCTTGTGTGTAGGCAACGGATTTTTCGAACGAGTGTTGACCGCCGAAGTGCTTATTCCTACGTCCTCTATCGAATGACTGGAAACACTCACGGTCTTTTGAAGCACCAATGCACGCAATGATCCACTGAACCGTTCTCGGTCGATTTTTATTCTCCCTCGCCCCCGAAACAGGGAAACAAGCACGCTCAAGGGAAGAAGGCCAACCAAGAACGCCACGACTGGAATAAAGGCGAAGACCCTATTCTCATTATTGTTGAAAAAAACGAATCCCATTGCGAAAGTAATGCCGTACCAAATGGTACAGAATAACGCAGCGAATGCAGTAAAGATAAAGGTGTGGGTACCAGTGTCGCTGATTCTCCACCGATAGCTGAACACCAATGTTTCGTTGTTGTTCAGCTCAATGCGTATGGGAGAGTCTTGCGGTAGATCGCTCGGAGCAATCGACGGTGGACGCTCTGCAATGTTTTCAATACGACTCCTCTGTCGTGGCTGTTTGTGAGGCTGTCCAGCAGTATTAATCGAAGGGGATGCAGTTGTGCTGTCAATCACGTGCTTTTCACCGCACTGTTCACAGGCCATTCTCTCGTAGCCCTCAGGTAGTTCAGCGCCGCATTGGGTGCACTGGCGGGAATGCCCCGACAAGTCATGCCCGTAACTGCTGCGAAGGAAGTTGTTGATGGTGCCGGTGATCCAGCGTTTCTCTTCATAGGAAAGCCGTGTGGCAAATTGGATCCTTTTTTTGAATGCGTCTGCAGATCGGATGCGAATTGTATAAACCGGCGATGCATTTTCCCGGTAGGACTCAATCAGGGTTGCCAAGGAATCATGGTCCAGAGCAACTGTCTCGAATTTCTGACGATTGAACCAGGACCGTTGAAGAGCGAACTGGTCAGCCGTCACTGCGATGAAGATCTTGGTGAATCGCATACGCAGCCACGCGTAAAGAAAACCAAAACCTACGGCGTAAAAAAACGAGAAGAATGGCAGAAAGAATATTTTGAATGGTGTCTTGCCACCTTCCCACAGGCCGTTTGGAACCAGAAAGAAAATCAAGCTGCCAGCAACTGTGATAGTCAACCACGCGAATCCAAAGCAACCGATGGATCGGCAACGCGAGCCTCCCGGGGGAATTTCGATGACCAATAGCTCCTCCGATGACTCAATCAGTTTGATCCCCGCGCCACCGGGGGGGTGGTCAAAATTCATTGCTTGCTCTGTTGTGTCAGTTCTGAATTTTCGAAATGCTCGCACGTGATACGGAAGGAGCTAGGGTGCATTAATCGCATGGTCAATAAGTTTCCCGACATACTTTCCAAGCCGAACGGGAGGTTGTTTTGCTTCGCGAGTCAGTTCGGAAATTTGCCTTATCTCGGCCTCCGTCAGGCTTGCATTCATGTCAAGGACATTGAGTGCTGCTACGGCTGCAAAATGCCCTTGGCGATTTACATCGGCCAGTTCAATCAGACGTTCGACAGCTTTTCGCTGCGTCGAAATGCTCTCATCGGAAAGCAGACCGTCGCAGGCGGCGATGGCTACGCTGGGTGACACATCGTTGCTGGCAGTCATCAATGCTTTGTTGCGTTTCGTATCACGGTTCGATCGTGTTGCCAGTCCGCGAACAGCCCAAAAGCGTATCCCGCTATAAGGGTCAGCAGAAAGCTTTATCAACTCCTGAGTCGAGTAACCATCGTTTGGGTCCATGGAGCGAAATGCAACGTCTGACAAACGAGCGAAAAGTTTCCTGTGCGTTAGAGCATATTCCCGGGGAGATTGTGAGCCTGCCAGACGGTGCATCTCCGCTTCGGGTAGCAAACCTAGATCAAGTGTTTCCCGCATCCAATTTTGAAGCGTGTTTCGCAGTTCGGCTGTCTTTTTCCGGTAATCAGCCGAGTTTGCCAAATTGTTTATTTCATCAGGATCAGCTTGTAGATCAAACAATTCTTCGACTGGTTTATCTTGCCAGAATTTTGCCTGAGCTTCGTTTAGATCTCCTGCCCTGTACATTTCATTCCAGACGCGCGTTGTGGGTGTTTGAAACATGTAGTCAACATGTTTCAGGTATGGACGGTCAGGATAAAAATGCCGCATGTAGATGAATCTGCCGTCGGTGCATGTGCGGACCATGTCAATGCGTTCGTCCATGCGTCCACGGTAGCCGAAAAGGTATTGCTTGGCCGTTCCGTTGTACTTGCCGGCAAAGGGTACGCCCTGCATGTTGGTTGGTGGTTTCAGCCCAGCCATACTGATGGCGGTGGGTCCCAGATCAACAAAAGACACCAGTCGGTCAGTGACCTTGCCGCTTCCATAGTCAGTGGGGGCCAAGTGACGGAATTTGGCTGGCACGTGCAACAAAAGTGGGACGCGAAGCCCCGAATCGAATGGCCAACGCTTGCTTCGTGGCATCCCGCTGCCATGGTCACCGTAATAGAAAATGATCGTTGACTCGCTGAGGCCATCTGCTTCAACTTCGGCAAGAATCTCCCCGACTTGCTGGTCCATCTCGGTCATCTTGTCATAGTATTGAGCCCAGTCATGCCGGACCTCTGCAGTGTCCGGGTGATAGGCTGGAACAGGTGCTGCAGCAGGGTCATGCTTGAGTTGGTGGGGTCTGGTTCGAATCTTGCTTTCGTGACTCACCGTGTAATTGAAAATGGCGAAAAACGGTGTGTCTTTTTTCGGGCGATTGCGCCAATGCGCTTTTCTGCCGCTCTCATGCCATCCACCGTCTTCCGTGGCAAAGTTGTAGTCCTTCTTGGAATTGTTGGTGCAGTAGTAGCCTGCTTTGCGAAGAATGTCCGGGTACGTAGCGAACGTCGCGGGTAATCTGACTCCGCTACGCATGTGATGTCCACCCAGACTGGTGGCGTACATTCCAGAGATGATCGTTGTCCTTGCTGGTGCGCAGACCGGAGCATTGGACCAGCAGCGGTGGTAGCGAAGTGACCTTTGGGCAAGTGCATCGATGTTCGGCGTATTGGCATATTCATCGCCATAACAACCCAGTTGAGGGCCGTTGTCTTCACTGGTAATCCAGAGAATGTTGGGGTGCTTTCCGATCGCCATTGTGGCTGTCAGTAGCATGGTGGAAAGAAAAATGCACAGGCGTGAAGAGGTCATGAAGCAGATTCCAGAAGCAAGTCAAGCGATCAGGTCATGGATGACGCGGCCGTGAACATCGGTCAGTCGATAGTCGCGTCCCGAGTATCGGAAGGTAAGTTTTTTGTGGTCGATTCCCATTTGATGCAAAACCGTCGCATGAAGGTCATGCACATGCACTCGATTTTCGACCGCATGCATTCCAAAATCGTCTGTCGAGCCGTGTGTGAATCCTCCGCGTATGCCACCGCCAGACATAAACATCGTGAAGCCTGTGTGGTGGTGGTCGCGGCCCGCTTTCTTCTTGTCTTTTGACTTGTCCACTTGTGCGTAGGGTGTGCGGCCAAACTCTCCACCCCAGATCACTAGTGTGTCGTCGAGCATTCCGCGATTCTTCAGGTCATGCAATAAGGCCGCTGTTCCCCGGTCTGCGTCGGCGCATAAAGTGCGGTGTGATTGATTGTTGTTCTTGTGGGTGTCCCAAGGCTGCTTTTGCCCTTTGCTGACGTAAAATACCTGCACAACACGAACCCCGCGTTCCAGTAACCGACGCCCAAGTAAACAGCTTCGTCCATATTCCGAGTCGCCGTAGGAATCACGGGTTCGTTGTGACTCCCGTGACAGGTCAAACGCTTCGGAGGCTTCACTTTGCATTTGAAATGCCAGCTCCATCGAGCGTATATGTGTTTCCAGTGATGCATCGCCCGGTCGGGAATCCAAATGTTGGGCGTTCAGTGCTCGGACCAGTTCCAACTGTTTTCGCTGTGCCGCGTTGCTCAGGTTCGGGTGACGAATGTTGCTGATTAAATCTTCGACCGTAGTATGGTTCGTATTGACTTCAATGCCTTGGTGTTGACCGGGCAAAAAGGCGCTGGACCACAATTGGGGGCCCACCACTGGTAGGCCCGGGCACAAAGCCACAAAGGCCGGAAGGTTTTCGTTTTCGGTGCCCAGGCCGTATGACAGCCATGAACCCATGCTGGGGCGTGTTGGTTGTTGATGTCCGGATTGCATCAGTAGCAAGCCAGGTTCATGGTTGGGAACATCTGTGTGCATCGATCGGATCACACATAAATCATCAGCATGCTTTGACAGCTTTGGCAGAAGTTCGCTCATGACTACACCACTTTCACCGTGGGCGGTGAATTTGAACGGTGATGGCATGTACCCGGCAGCGCGGTTCTTGCCTGCAATGTCTTCCGAGGGGGCTTCACCCTCATGCTTTGCAAGCATCGGTTTGGGATCGAATGTGTCGACGTGTGATGGAGCACCATTCATGAATAAGAAGATGACGCGTTTCGCGCCAGCGGGATGGTGCGCAAATTGTGATGCATTTGCAGCGTTGAGTTGGCTTGTTGAACGGTTGGCAGATTGCAAAGCACTGCAAAGACCGATCGTTCCAAAGCCAGTTGCTGCACGGCGGAGAAGATCACGACGAGAAGGCTGTATTTGCATTTTAGTCCACCATGAACATTTCGTTGCTGATAAGCAGTGCCTGTGCGTATTGTGGCCATGCATTGGGATCTTCCCGCGTGGACTTGTTCGATTTTCCCTCGCCTAGAAATTTCTCTGCCAGCGACACTTCTATCGTGTTGGCAACGCGGGAAAATAATAGTTGATACGCATGTTCAATTTTAGAGCGAGTCGAACCGCCGTGTTTTTCCAGTCGTTTCGCCAGTGTGTCTGCCTGAAAAACCATGAATTCACTGTTTAGAAGGAATAGTTTCTGCAGCGGGGTCGTGGTTTCAAAACGCATGGCGCTGTGAGCATTTGGGTCAGGGAAATCAAAACGAGCAAGCATGGGGTTCAGATTCATGCGACTGATCTGGCTGTAAAGCGTTCTGCGGCCTTCGCTCGGTTTGTCCGGTTGCATTGAAGCACCGCCAATTCTTGAGTCGAGTTGTCCGGTCACTGAAAGGATGGCATCCCGATACGCTTCAACACTTAAACGCCGTCTCGGCATTCTGCTGAGTAAGCGGTTCTCCGGGTCCCGAGCATTCTTGTCCGGTTCGATGTGGCTGCTTTGACCGTAAGTTGAGGAAAGTACAATTTCACGCTGAAGCCACTTCAGTGACCAATCATGATTCATAAAGCGGACGGCAAGATCATCTAACAAGTCAGGGTGCGTGGGTTGCTCCCCGAGCTTTCCGAAATTGCTTGGTGTACCAACTAACGGGCTTCCTAGGAGTTGTTCCCACACACGATTTACCATAACGCGTGCAGTCAATGGATTGGACTTTGCCGTGATGGCATTGGCAAGATCGCTTCGACCGCTGCCGTTCTTGAACAGGATAGGTTCTTCAGACAGAACAGTTAGAAATCTTCTTGGTACTAACTCTCCTTTCTTGTTGGCATCACCACGGATCATCACATTCAGATCGGTTGGCTTGCCATCACGCACCACATGGTAGGCGTCTTGTGGCTTTTTAGCCTGCCCTTTGCCTTGCTTCTGAACCGTTGGATTCAATGGGCGGTTGAACATCTCCGTGCTCGCAAAGACACCTGCTAGTGCGTAGTAATCTTCTGTGGGGATAGGGTCGTACTTGTGATCATGGCATCGTGCGCATGCGACGGTCAGACCCAGCAGTCCTCTTGAAACAGTATCGACGCGATCTTCCCACTCGTCCGCCATGACTTCGGGTGAATTACGACGATAGTACTTTGGGCCAAGACCAAGGAAGCCTAACGCAAGATGTTCCTGCTTGTTTTCGGGGATGATGAGGTCGGCTGCAAGTTGCAGTCGGATAAACTGGTTGTAAGGAAGATCGTTGGCGATCGCATTGATTACCCAGTCCCGATAGTGATAGGCATTGGGGTAAGTCAGCGAGTCGTTGCTGCCGACTTTGTGTGCCTGGTCTTCGGCATAGCGAGCTATATCAAGCCAGAACCGTGACCATTTTTCGGCATGGCTGGGTGACGCAAGAAATGCATCGACCAGTCTTTGTTTGCTTCCAGGTTTTAGGTCCGCCAAGTAATTTGCGACTTCCATCGGTGACGGTGGTAGGCCACGCAAGTCAAAGGAAAGGCGTCTGATGAAGGTGCTGCGATCCGCCGGACCATTGGGGTGGAGGTTACTTGCCTCCAATTTTTTCAGGACAAATGTGTCGATCTTCGTCTCGCACCAGTGCGGACTTCTTGTGACAGGAGGCGGATGTGCGGTAGGTGGTTGAAATGCCCACTGTGAACGGATTTCTTGCCAGTCGATCCTTGTTTTCTGCTTCTCGCCAGCCTCACTGATTGTGCGTGGATCAGTTGCCCCAGTCGCTATCCAGTTTTCGAAGTCGCGTATGACGTGTTCTGGGAGTTTTCCTTCCGGGGGCATTTTCAGATCTTCGTAGCGAAGTGCAGAGAGCAACGCACTGTTCCCAATGTCACCCGGTTTGATGATTGGCCCTGTCGCGCCACCTCGCCGCATGGCTTCCGGTTCATCGAGCCGGAGCCCACCCTGAATGTCAGCTTCGTCTCCGCCATGGCATTCGTAGCAACGCGTCACTAGTGTGGGGCGTATCTTCCTTTCGAAAAAATCTGCTGTATCAGCTGCAGAGGCAACCACGCACATACTTACGACGTAGATGATGCAAGACAGCGGCAGCAGTTCACGATGGAATGCGAGGCTGAGTTTCAAGGCAGACGCTTTGTGCTGAGATGGATGAGTGAGGCGGTGAGCTATATCTGGGTGGGGCCTGATCTGGGCGGAAACTGAATGCAGGTGTGAACTTCGTCGAATTCTGCAGCCGGCTGTTTTGACCGCTCTCCATTATATGGCAAATCGGACCTCGCTACCAAGCGAAAATGCCCTGTTGAGGCGTCAAGAGTGATTGCCAGAGAAGTTGTTGTAGAGAACGAGTGCCAGTCTGAATCAACCTTTTTGATTCATGTTCGGTGGAAATGAACGTGCTTCCAGACGCCACCAAGTCGTTGCCAGACGCGTGTTTCCTGAGTGGAGGTCGTGACACTTCTGTTGTCATCCCCCACTCTTTGAGTCAGACGTACATAGGCGATCACCGCTGCATCATCTCCCAGCATTCTTACTGCGGGACTGCTGAGGGTAGTCGTCGCATTGGCGTAGGGAGATGCATTTTGCATGTCGAAGTAATGCTGATGGAATGCCATGCCTTTGACGAGATGACCATTGGCTTCGGGTTCGTAGGCAGTCAGGTCCTCGGCGCAGAGCTTTGTGTAGGTTTTCCAGTCAGAATCCACAATCGATTCGACCAGTTGACGAGTGAGTTCAATGATTTCAGCTTCATGATGTTTTGCGTCTGACATGCCCGTATGAGTCCTTAGGAAGATTCGTGAATGTAGCCTTGTGGAGAGAGTCGTTTCAGTTTCCCCTGCTGTCTTTGCCAAAGACCAGTACGGCCGACGATGTTGCCGATTTGGGTGAAAGGTGCTCCCAGTTCCTGGCTCGCCAGACTGTCAGCATCGCTTTGACTCATCGTAACCAGCAGTTCAAAGTCTTCTCCGTCGGACCATGCGTGCTGAAATGGTGTGCGGCCCGATGATTTTGAAAGAATACCGGCATCTTCATGTACGGGGATTTTGTCGGTATCAAGCTCCGCGCCAACGCCGCTTGTCGCGCAAAGGCGGTCCAGGTCCAGCGAGAGTCCATCGCTGATGTCAATTGCGGATGTTACCTTGACGGCTTGGCGTAGTCGCTGGGCCAAATCCAGCCGTGGGACAGGTCGCAAATGACGTCCCCGAATGCTTCCTCCAACAGCACCAGACACCATGATCGCATCACCCTCCTGAGCGCCGCTTCTTAAAAAAGCCTGATCCCTTTCGACGGTGCCCAGCACTGTGACAGATACTGCCAAGGGCCCGTCGTAGGTTGAAATATCGCCGCCTGCGATAGCCAGATCGAATTCAGACGCTGCCTCGAGGATTCCTTCGTATACCTCACCCGCGATGCGGGTTGAGTTCTGCTTGGGAAGGGAAAGAGTCACGAGGATACTGGTTGGTGTACCTCCCATGGCTGCAATGTCACTGAGGTTGATCGCGACAGATTTGTAGCCGACATCCGTCAATGCATGCTTTTCAGACAGGAAGTCCACTCCATCGATGATCTGATCGACGCAGGCTATCTGTTGGCCTCGGGCTGGTTCGATGATGGCTGCGTCATCCCCGATCCCGACAGTGACCTGAGCAAGCTTGCGGCAGCGGCCGCGGAGATAGGCAAGGAATGAATGTTCCACAATTGATTTTCGGTACAGAGTAGGTAAACGCGGTACGCGGGAGGCAGGTATCGATGCTGTGGCATGAGTGCATTCGAACCACTGCGGAAGTACCATAACGAGATCGAAACTCGTCTACGACTGCCTGTGTTGCTTTCCTGCGACAGATCGAGCCGGATTTTGACGACTTCCAGTGCTGAGGACAAGTTGCCCGCAGCAACACAATATCGATGCGTCCGCTACAATTTGGACGTCTCCAAATATTACTCTCTCGAGATACCAGATCATCATGTCCACGACCGCTCCTGTCGACCTAGGCGTCGAAATCACTGAAACGAATTGTTTCATCAATGGAAAATGGGTTCCTGCTGCAAGCGGGAAGACGTTCGCTACGGTAAATCCTGCGACCGAGGAAGAAATCATTCAAGTCGCTGAAGGTGATGCGGCTGATGTCGATGCTGCGGCAAAAGCAGCTCGAGAGGCATTTGACAATGGACCATGGCGAACCATGGATGCGAGGGATCGTGGGCGACTCATGTACCTGCTTGCAGACCGGATGGAGCAGGAAATTGATTCCCTTGCTCGTCTGGAAACTCTGGATAATGGCAAGCCATTCAATGACAGTCGCAACGTTGATTTACCCTTGGCGATCGATTGCCTTCGTTACTATGCCGGGTATGCCGATAAAATTCATGGGAACACCATCCCAATTCGCGGCAACCATCTTTGCTATACGCGCCGGGAGCCGATTGGAGTCGCAGGTCAAATCATTCCTTGGAATTTCCCGATCTTGATGGTGGCATGGAAGTGGGGGCCCGCCCTCGCTGCAGGCTGTACGATTGTGATGAAACCCGCTGAGCAAACACCGCTAACCTGTCTGCGCATGGCGCAGTTGGCCAAAGAGGTTGGCATACCTGATGGTGTAATCAATGTTGTGCCGGGATTCGGACCTACAGCGGGAGCAGCAGTGGTCAAGCATCCGCTGATTGACAAGATTGCTTTCACTGGTGAGCACCGTACTGCTCAGGTCATTACGCGTGATTCAGCTGACACGCTGAAAAGATTGACGTTCGAATTGGGCGGCAAGAGTCCCAATGTCATTTTCGCGGATGCTGACCTTGATGCTGCCGCGATGGGGGCATATGTCGGCTTGTTTTTAAATCAAGGCCAATGTTGCTGCGCCGGCAGCCGGGTTTTCGTCGAGAAAAGTCAGCACGATGCTTTTCTGGAAAAACTGCAAAAACTGACGGAGAGTCGCAAGGTGGGCGATCCATTTGCTGCTGATACCGAGCAAGGCCCGCAGGTTGATAAGGCTCAGTTCGATAAAATCATGTCTTACATCGAAAAAGGCAAGTCAGAGGGCGCTGCCTGTGTGACTGGCGGGGAGCGTGTGGGAGATAAAGGGTACTTTGTTGCTCCTACCATCTTTGATGATGTTCGCGATGACATGTCCATCGCAACAGATGAAATCTTCGGACCTGTTCTCAGTGTTCTCACATTTGAGGACAAGGAAGATATGATTCGCCGAGCCAATGATACTTTTTATGGTCTTGCAGCAGCGGTTTGGACAAGGGACGTGTCGATCGCACATGATTTTGCGGCTCGCGTTCGAGCAGGGACCGTGTGGGTAAACTGCTATGACGTCTTTGATGCTGCTGCACCGTTTGGTGGATTTAAGATGAGTGGCTACGGCCGCGAATTGGGAGAAGAGGGCTTGAAGGCTTATACCGAAAGCAAGACAGTGACCTTGGCGCTGTAATTTCAAGCGATTGTGATACCCAGCAGCAACTGATCAAAATCAGTGGATTCGACCGCGGTGAAACGATGGTCGTGATAGATGGCAGTGACGCAGGCTGCTGGGGTGAGGCTGTGTCCTCCCCAGGTACAGCCCAGAATCTGGGCTTGAGGACATGGTCTGTGGGCCTTGCTGCGTGCGGAGAGGGTTGGCGAGTGGTTCTTTCAGAGACGGCATGACATGAACGGCACAGTGCAAAATGCAATGCAGGAACAAGTGAGCCAGTACACTCAGTTACCCTGGCTGACTCTGTTTGTATTGTGTTTACCGCTCATTCTTGTCTCCTGGCGAATGAAGATTTATCCAACGATTTGGTGGGTCTTAGTGCTGTTGGTATCGCTGGCTGCAAGCGTTGCTACGATCTTCCAGCCAAGTTTCCTGTTCGTCGCTGCTTTGCTGGATCTCGGGCTGACAGGCATCGCAACGTTGGATCTGTTGCTGGTTTATCTTTACGCCAACCACGGTATCACTGTCACGAGATCGATTGCGAGAACGTGCTCTTTGGGTGTCCCTCTTGACAGTGAGTTGACGATTGAGAATCGCAGCTCAATGACTTTGAATGGTCGCGTAAGAGATGATCTTCCCGAATTCTTCGAGTGTTCGCCGACTGAGCACCAGTTGCGACTTCCGACGATGGGACGTCTCACGTTGACACGAAAATTGATACCAGGAAAGAGAGGCGCATTTGAGTTGGAATCCGTCTACATGCAGTTTTTCAGTCCACTCAAACTATGGAATCGACAGTTGTGTCTGCCTTTGCAGAATCGCTTGAATGTTTATCCGGATATGAAGCAATTATCCGACTATGCACTGCTGGCAAGAACGAATCGTCTGAGTCTGATTGGTGTACGGAAAACCCGACGGGTGGGGCAGGATAGTGAGTTCGAGAGATTGCGTGACTATTCACGAGACGACAACTATCGACACATGGATTGGCGAAGTACAGCCCGTCGTCGCAAGTTGACTGTTCGGCAGTTTCAAAACGACCAGAGTCAAAGGGTCATCTTTCTTCTTGATTGTGGAAGGATGATGACTAACGAACGTGATGGTTACACGTTGTTGGATCATGCATTGAACTCAATCCTGATGATGGCGTATGTGGCGCTGTCTCAGGGCGATTCCGTCGGGATGTTGTGTTTCTCCGATACGATCCATTCTTACATTCCACCGCGTGGTGGAAAGAGTCAAATGAACCGGCTCATACAGGCAGGGTTTGATCAGTTTCCTCGTCTGGTTGAGTCTCGCTATGATCAGGCTTTTTTGTATCTCTCGTCGCATTGTAAAAGACGATCGCTGGTCGTTCTGGCAACGAATGTGATTGACGAAGTTAATGCTGCAGCCGTTGTTGACTACATGGGCAATATCAATGGACAGCACTTGCCGCTTGGTGTTCTGCTGCGTGATCGGGAAATGTTTGATGCGGCTGATGATCCTGACGGGGACGATTTCAAAATGTACCGCGCTGCAGCTGCAGCTGACATTTTATTGTGGCGGGATCAGGTCGTGAAGGATTTGACACATCGGGGAGTTCTGGTCGTAGATACTTTTCCGGATGAACTCACTGCTCCTTTGGTCAATCAGTACCTTGAGGTCAAGGCGAAACATCTGTTGTAGTTGGGGACGGTTTCCGTTTGGCTTTTTGCTTGCGTGAGATGGATCGCCAAACCATATGGATTATGAATTAACGGGGTTTCCCAGTTGCCTGAGGGCTCGCCGCTGTCCCCGTGCGACACCGTTTTGGAGAATTGCCAGGAAAGCAGAAGATGTCTTTCGGCTTCAGCAGGGTTGATGTCCACAAGCCGCACTTGGAATGAGGACGCGCGGAAAACTTACCATCAACAGTGTTCAGGACATGTACCGCTGCAAGTGAGCTTGGTTTACCAACGCAACAAGGCTGTTCCCCATGCGAGCCCTGCTCCGAAGCCACATAGCAGTACAAGATCTCCCCGTTTCAGCTTTCCTTCTCGTACAACCTCGTCCAACGCTAAAGGGATGCTTGCGCCGGAGGTGTTGCCATACTGGTCGAGGTTGACGAATACCTTTTCACGTTCGACGTTCAGGTCAGAAACAGCCGAGTCAATGATGCGTTGATTGGCTTGGTGAAGTACGACAACTGCAAGTTCACCCGGATCGACATCGGCCTGTTGCAGCACCTGCTTTGCACTTTCGTCGAATACACGTACAGCCCATTTAAACACATTTCGACCATCCATGGTCAGGAACTGTTTGCCTTGTGCATGCCTGTCCGGTGTCAATTCTTGTCGTGTTCCGCCTGCCGGAATGCAAAGCATTTCTCCACCACACCCCTCACTGCCAACTTGGTATGAGAGAATGCTAGATCCCGGACTTTCGGAATCGGGAGTCAGCAGGACGGCGCCCGCCGCATCACCGAACAGCGGGTAGGTTTTTTTATCATCCGGGTTTACTGTGCTGCTCATCATATCGGCCCCAACGACAAGCACACATTGATTGTTGCCGGCAGCAATGAATTGTGAGCCTGTGATCAAGCCGTACATGAACCCTGCACAAGCAGCATTGACGTCCATGGCTGGTGCAACTGCTCCCAGTCGCCTTTGTAAATGGCAGGCAGTTGACGGTGTTGGATGATCGGGCGTCATCGTTGCAACGATGATCATGTCGATGTCGTCAACGCTGATCTCAGCTTCTTTGATACACCGTACCGCAGCTTCGTAGCACAGGTCACTTGTTGCTTGATCCTCGCTGGCCCGACGTCGCGCATGGATGCCCGTGCGACGGATGATCCATTCGCTATCGCAACCGAGCGCTGCCAAGTCTTCGTTGGTTACCACTTCATCGGGCACGTAGGAACCGGTTGCAGCGATCTGCACGCCTGCAACTTGACCCATTCGGCCACGTGTGGAGATTGGGTCATTGCTCAAGGGTGAATTTCCACTCCGAATGGAGAGCCTCGAAAGAGGCAGTCGATGGCGATTAGTGAGTGACGAGTTGTTTCTGATTCTCACGGGTTATACTGGATTAGCGAGCACTTGAAAATGTCCGCGATAATCAATGCTGAGTATAACCTGAAGTGTATTTTCTTGTTAGATCCTGCCGGAAAACTGTCGAATGATGATTCACGGCCGCAGCGTGAGCATGCGGTTGTGGTCT
>JAPOKD010000588.1 GCA_029977825.1 Planctomycetota bacterium
ATCATCAACGATCTATTGACCCCTTTTCATTTTGATGGCAAGCAAAAATGGATCGTAGGAGGGTTGCTTGGGCAGTGGGCAGTATGGACCCAACGAGCCGCCACAATGCTGGAGCAAATCAAACAAGTGAGGCACCAAACCGCAATTCCTGCTCATTGGCTCACGGCCAACGCTTCGTTGACCGACGCCAACGCGGCGATATTCGATGCGGCGAACGGCTTCTCCGGTTGTGTCCCCGGTGTCAACGAAATGCTGAGACGTGTCGGCCTGTTGCCCTCAAACCTGTGCCTGAACCCTTCAGAAACCCTGTCAGATGGTCAAGCATCCGAACTGGATCGGGTCACGGCTGATCAAAAGACAGATGATCATTTCATTGCCCAAAATCTTGATCGTTGGCTGTCTGAAACCTGACCCGCAAATCACCACGTCGCGACGCCCAATCGACGCGGCCGATAAAACCGACAAACGGACGTGACCTTCAGTAATCTCAGCGAACACCCTCAAAAAACTATTGGCTGTTCACTTTGACAAAAACGGGATTGCTAACCACAACGGGTGGACGTCGACCATATCGCTTTCCCATCACTCTACCAAGTTCCATTCGCTCACCGATCGCGGCAACAATTACAAATGAGTCAGGCGGCAATGTGATGTCGAGACGCTGATCAAACTTAATCACACCATTACCGAAATCCTGTGGATGAGTTTTACGGGTGCGTGACAGAGCAGGCTGCATCTCACCATTCACAAAAACTTCCACACGATTCACATCCATCCAGTTCGCACACTGAACTTTGATTTCAAGTTCGACATCCGAACCATCAATAGTAACACTATCGCCAATCGCTGCTGGTACTTTAAGTCCCGGATGATGAAGTCGCACAGTCATGAATGGACCGGTGGACATGATTACCTGCCCCTTTTCAAGTCGATCCACCATTTCAGCAGTCTGTATTTCTGCTGGCGCATCAGTGCTACTGCGAATCCAATTCCGCAACCATCCACTTCCATTCCAGTTGTAATGGGCATCCGTATTCACGACACCCGGAATGCGTCGCCCCGACTTGAGTAATTCCATCCACGGCAGAATACGATTGGTGCCTGGCCGCTTCATTTCCTTGACTTCTTCACTTGTCATGAAAATCATCTCGGGTGGATGAACTTCCATGACATCCATAAAGTCGAGCATCTTTGCAAAACCGCCATCAGGCTCACCATCAAGGTTACGATCGTCAACAAGCTGACTTACATTGGGGTGATTGGTTTGCACCAACTTGTCCGAATTATCATCCCACATTGCCAGCCTGGCGATCTGCGTCACTGGATTACTGCTCGTCTTTGGACCACCACCATCCTGACTGTAAGGCTTCCATTTCAGCGGAAACGCGTTTTGGTGATTGATTGGCAAAGGTGATCCCGTAAGCTCCATTCCCGTGCAAGTCGCCATGAACGCTTTTGCTCCGAGCTTCTCCAATTGGTCATCATAAGATTCAATTCGTTGGTGTTCGGTGCATGGTGCAAAATCAATTTGTTCACACACCAGATTCTCAACTCGCCCAAGCTGATCCGAAGTATTATCACCTGAAGGGGTACTGTGACTGTGCAACTCGGCACTCACCCATCCCGTTGTATCTACGACGCGTTTCAACGTTGCCTTGATGGATTGTTGCTGCCCCTCTGCGATCTTAATTTTTTCGAACACGGCATCATACTCTGGCCCACGACTCAGCAGTAAATCGTATGTACCAGGAGGAAGTGATCTGACAAATTGTCCATCAGCAGAATACACACAGTTGCCAACCGCACCGCTTTGACTCTCGACACCGAAAACTGGATCCGGCGTCATTTTTCCATCTGCGTCCCTGGCTCCATAAAAACTGGCCTTGCAAGGAACAGGCAGTCCCTCTTCAGACATGGTGGTCACCTGAACAGCGGTCGCAGACCCTAGTTTCAAGGCGAATTCGCCGGGTTCTGAAGTAACTTTGATGTCTGTCTCCACTGGCAGATGCCCGACAGCTTCGCCACGCACCCGATAATTACCCGGTGGCAGATGAACCACCGACTTGCCATCAGCAGCTGAACGCCACTCACAAGGCAATTCAAGCGAACCAACATCACCCGCAATCACACTCAACTTGATCCGCGGGTGCTCACCGACTGCGCCCGAAACGCTGAATTTCTGCGCCGCTGCTCCGGACGTAAGACCCCAAAGATCTAACGGAGAACTCGCCGCATAAACACGTGTCACCCATTGAACACGTTTGTCACTGCGATCGGCCGCATCAGACGCGTACTTGAGTTGACGGTTTCTTCCGCTTGCAGACCACTGCGGTGCTTGTTGCCCTCTGGCAGCCTCAAACCCGTAGGTCTGGCGAAAGTGTTCATCCTCACAATACCCCGTCGTGGTTTTCGCAATTGTTCCAACTACAAATGTCTGGTCAGCACGCACACTATCCGCTGCGGTCACTTGACTGACATCCTCGCCGGTGACGGTCTTGAGAACCGTCAGGTAGGGGTCACCGTCCCTGAGTTGGTATTCGATAGTCGCCACCGTACCGTTACCAGCGATTGCTGATGTCGAACGACAACGCCAAAACACACCACCGCCATCTAAAGCACCGGTTTCAACCAGTCCTTTGTCAAAAAACTGATACCGACCCGCAAGCGGATAGTAGCAACTCAGTTGATCTGATTCGGCATCCAAACGCGTGAAATCAATGATGCACGCCCCCACGCCACGTACAGTCATATTGGCATGGCGTCCGGCACCGGGTCGCGCGATCACTGCCACCACTTGATCATTACGCAAGACGTAATCACCGTCGATCCAATCGATTTCCTTTCCCCGTAGTGGATGCCTTTTACCTTCACCAATTTGCTCCACACTGGCTCCGGTAACAAGCGACTGAGGTGTCAACAACCCCCAAGCCGACGCAAGCAGCATCAAACGCAGAAGAAGCAAGTCGTGAAAAACGTTGATCATGTCGATATCTCAAAAGATTTGTGTTTGTCATCTGGCATTTACTGGCGGGCCAATGAACCGTCACTGCACGAAGCTTGTCCCTGAGCGTTCAGCATACTGCTTGACGATTCGCATGCAGTCTAACTGAATCATACGATTCGAGGTTCGATAACTATCTCGCCAACCACAGCAGCAACGTTAGAATACACGCTTGACCATAAACTAAGGTCAACTAGCCGCCACCCCAGTACGATCTAATCATGACAGACACTGCTGACCCCTTTTTCGAAGCGTACAACCGGGACGACATCGCGTACGGTGAAACACCGGCACCGGGTGTACAATCGATCATTGACCTGACTACTTCGGTGGAGACCGGAGAACGCCGGGCCCTCGACTTGGGCGCCGGCGCGGGGCGGGATTCGATTGCTTTGGCCAAGGCCGGCTATCGCGTCACCGCAGTTGACCTGAGCGAAATGGGATTGGAACGCATCAATCAGCGAGCCGCGATGACGGGTGTCGGTGCGTTGGTGACCACGCAAGCAGCGGATGTACGGCATTTCGACTTCGAAACCGGCAAGTACGACGCAATCATTGCAACGACGGTTCTGGACCACATTCCCGCCAATGACGCCCAAATCGTTTGGACGAAAATCCTGAACAGCCTGACACAGACGGGTCTGCTGGCGATTGAGGTTCACAGCTCCGAAGACCCAGGGTCAGACCTGCCACCGGGTTGCAATTCCACGGCCCCGAAAAGCGAAACTGCTGGTGCTGTCGTGAACTATTTTCCGCCTAATAAACTTGCCAGTTGGGCAACCGAAACGTCAGCGGACCTCCGAATACTCAGATATGAGGAAAGACTTGAGTGGGATTACACGCACGGTCCCGAACACATGCATGGCAAAGTGTCGCTGCTTGCGATCCGGAAAGGAACTTCTCCTCAATGGTACGGACAGCCACGGATGTTTCCGCGGCGCCCGTCATGATCACGCCAATATGATCACACCAATCTCCTGCTCTTCAGAATAGGAACCGGCGGCAACAATAACTGCGGGTTCTGCCGACATTGCTCGTGCTGGTTTTTATGACTGGATAATATCCTGCAGCGTTGCATGACAGGGACCATCCCCGAGCAGATCAAGGCTCTGACACAATCGATCACGATCGCTGCGGCGGGGCAATTGACGCAAAGCCTGCATCACACGCTCCACCTGCTCCGCTGAAACCTGTCCACAAATCGGATGCCCCAGGCCCATGATGTACTTGGCACGCTGCAGATCGGCAAAGTAGCGAGG
>JAPOKD010000868.1 GCA_029977825.1 Planctomycetota bacterium
CGACACCCAGATGCTGCAATGCTGCGAGGTAGACGTTGTTGCGATTGTCTGTCCCGTTAAATTTAATGTGTTTGCCATGCTCAAAGCCACCGCCAGCGACAATTACGGGGTTATTCTTCATACCGTGAGGCCCTTCTTCCTTGTTAATACTCAAGGAGCTGGTGATCAAACAAACCGTCTGGTCCAGTAGGGTTCCACCCGTTTTTGTCTTAGTCGATTTGAGCTTCTCCAGGAATCGAGCCGTCTGCATCATGTAACCCTGGTCCGCCTCGATGTTCTTTATGAATCCTGCTTCGGTCGCGACTTGATGGGAATCCGTATGATGTCCAAGCCAATTCCATTCTGAATACACATTGGCCACTCGCGTGACGTCAAACTTGTATGCAAGAAAGAGCAAGTCCAAATAAGTTGAGCGTTGATTGAAATGCGGGCAAACCAAGATCTTTTGTGAGTACTCACTGAGGCCGTCCGTTTCAAACGGCACATTTTCAGGGAATGGTACTTCCACGTCTTTTCGACTCAACCATTGTTCAGCCCTTTGGATAGACTTTTCAGATTCACGCAAACTGGAAAAGTATTCGTCCAATTTGGCGCGGTCCTTCCGAGAAACTCTACTCAGCATGCTCTTTGCGTCTTCTCTACTTGCATCCAGCATCGATTTTTTGAGCGTCAGCAACTCAGCTCGTTTCTTCGTGTCAACTTTGCCGAAGATGGTTTGGAACAAAATCTGAACGTCTGCGATTGGGGAAACGGGCAATCCACCCTTCCAGGAGATGCCATAGGAATTCCTCTGTTCAACAACCAGATTTCTAATACGCGTGTCATTGCCGATGTGAGACGCCGCGACCTCGTCAACCGAATCTTTAATCAACTGGGGATTTGTGTGGTCGCCGTATTCAGCAAAGGCGTACATCGTGCTTTCGTGATTCCCGTAGTTCCTTAAATTCGTACAGAGAGTGAAATCGTTCTTCAGTTTTTCGAGCGGTTGGAATGTAGACGTGCTCTGATAATCGTTGCCCGTCGACGTCGGGAAATTGTCAGAACACATGCCGTTGCCGATGTTCATGCAAAACAAGCGATTCGCTTTCCCGGCATCGTCGCCCGTGGTTTCTTGTCCAATACTTTCTAAAGCAGGCAACACGACCAAGCAACCCGCGGACTTCAATACATCTCGCCTGCGCATAGGGAAACCCTTCCGTTTTTGCATCGATCTCACAACGTGTAACTCCCAGCGTCAAATAAATTGGACAAGCAAGCTGCAAAAAAACAGAGTATTCAATTTGAGCGCAACCCCAACTAGTTTAGCATGTCCAAACCTGTAAGTCGCTACCGACCCGAAAGAACACGCCCGCCAGGTTGCCATCGAAACGGATCTGCAAATCTTCTAACCCATCCATTGAGCACGTTGATAGCATGACTGGACGGGGCCAAGCCTATGCTAAATTCAACAAAAGGTGCGCGGAGCGACGGCAAGTGATTACTGCAGAACGCCGGCCGGCAAGCAGCAACCGGTCCCTCGCAGCCGCCACGTAACACGCAGTACGAACCCCCAGTTGCACCAGTCGGATCGCTGGTGGGTGACGACTCATAGTACTCACGGTAGTAACAAGCGTGCCTCGCATTGCCCAGCGATGGATGAAAGCGATGGATCAATCTGGGATGTGCCGCCATCTGTTTCGCTGCGGCCGTCGACGATCCGGCGTCGATTCATTGGTGGGATCAGCTAGACGTTGAAGGTGACACCGATACGCCGCGACGGAGCAATCTTCATTCAGATGTCAGCATAAAGAACATGCGGCCAGTAGACGTGCAGATTCTTTGCGTAGTAGCCGGACGCACGAAGAGTGCATTGCAGCTCAGTGAAAAAACAAAGCATTTGCTAACAAACACCGAGCTGCACGGAAGCTCACATGCTGTTGGAATTCTCTAACAAAAACTAAGGTGGGAGGAAGGCCGGTTCCTGCCGGCCGTTGTCGCTGGAGATCGCAATGGTGATCGAACCACCTCTGCCCGGTGGGAACTGGACCTACCGACTCGAATTGGTAAGGGCTCAGGCCAGGCCACGCAGGGTGCCTGTGCTACTTGCAAAACCCGCTACTTCCATTCCCATGTTGTGCAGCATGCTGAGGTAAAGATTGGCCAAGGGCATGTTGTGAGTCTGGCTGAACGCGAGGTGCTGGCCGTGGCGGAAGCCGCCGCCAGCGAGGATGATCGGCAGGTTTTTGTTGTTGTGGATGTTGGCATCACCCATGTGGCAGCCATAGAGCACCATGGTGCTATCCAGCAGCGTGCCCTCTGGCTCTTCGACATCCTTGAGGCCTTGCAACAATTCACCCAGCAACTCCATTTGGCCGACTTCGATCTCGGCGAGCTGCTTCAATTTCTTTTCATCTTTTCCGTGGTGAGAAATGTTGTGATAGCCACCGATTGTACGCCCACCTGCAAGATTGACTCCCGGAGTGCGCACACTGCCCAGGAACAGCGTGATCACTCGGGTGGAATCCGTCTGGAAGGCAAGCCGGGACATGTCATTCATCATGCCCACCATTTCAAAGAATTGCTTCTTGTCTTCAGGATACTCCGGCATGGCCTCATCCACCTTGGGCTTCGGCCGGGCTTCCCAGGCCTGCGCCTCCGAGAGTCGCTGCTCGAGGCTGCGCACCGCCGTTTGGAACTGGTCGATCCGCTCGCGGTCTGAACCGCTTACGCGTTTACTCAGATCCGAGCTCTGCCCCATGACAACATCGAGAATGCTGCCCTTTCGTTTCAGCCGGACGAGTTGTGCCTCCATCGCTTTGCGATCACCCTGAAGAAACATCTTTTTGTAAAGCTCCGCCGCACTTTGAATGGTGGGGATCTCAACACCTGCCTGGGTATAGGACAGACTCCTCGCATCGTTGATCCCAAGTGACAGCGAACGGAAGCGTGTCTCGTGCCCCACATGATTGGC
>JAPOKD010000351.1 GCA_029977825.1 Planctomycetota bacterium
CGCTAAATCGACGTGGGATGGCAGACGCGCCGCTGATGGCACAATGGCTGGCAGACAACGATTTGATTCCTGATCAAATTCTCTGCTCCAGCGCTGAACGCACTCGCGAAACGGTTGAGTTGATGGTGCCAACCTGGTCGCGGGAACCCAGTTGGTCGTCCGCTGATTCGCTCTATTTGGCGTCACCCGACACCATCGTCTCGACGATACGTTCCGTTGGTTCAGGTGCCAGGACATTGATGGTCGTAGCTCACAACCCAGGCATGGCCTACCTTGCAAGCATCCTTTCCGGAAAAGGAGTTGATATGCCGACTGCAGCGATTGCGGTATTTCAAGTGAACCATGCCCAATGGTGTGATTTCAATTCGGAAACACCCCTTGAATTGACACATTTCATGCGTCCCAAAGCCCTGTAGAGTGCATGGATTTCCCACTACCCTGGCTCGTCATTCTTGCAGCCCTGATAGGACATTTTGGGCTGAATGTTGCGATCTATAATCGCATCAATGGTACGGCTATTCCACGCTGGACATTAAAAAGAATTACCAAGGCACTTCTTGCTTGGACCCTGTTGGGGCCAATACTAATCACTTTCTTCTATTACGAATTCCTTCTTGATTTTTTCTGGGGTCAACCGGTCCAGACGCCTCTGCTGATTGGTTGCTACAGCAGTTTGTGTTTTTTGACGTGGGTGGTTTTTGGTATTCCCTGGATAATTTGGCGGCCAATTTTCAAGCTTGAATGGGTCGATGCGGAGCGGCGTGTCGAGTCGCTTGATGTCCAGGCGACGACCGGCAACGAATTGGCCCTCACCTCCAAATGTAAACTGGCCAGGCACTTGCCATGGAATCAGATTCTGGAGTTATCGGTTGAGGAGGTAGAGCTGCCGGTTCGCGGGTTACCGGATGGTTTAGATGGATATCGGATCGCTCACCTGTCAGATATCCACCTGACAGGAGATATTCATCCTGACTTTGCTGGCTACGCCGTGCTTCGCGCGGCGCAATGGCAGCCAGATCTGATGGCATTGACTGGTGACATAATTGACAAGCAGATTTGTGTGGACTGGCTGGTTGATATCTTTTCACCAGTGGACTGTCGTGATGGCTGTTTCTTTGTACTCGGAAATCACGACACGCGGATTGTTGATTCACGCCAGACCCGCGAAGCGATGAGTCGAGCAGGCTGGACCGATTTGGGCGGCCGTTCCTTGCGTCTCCCACTCGCTTCAGGAGTCGATGGAATGTTGATCGGCAATGAGTACCCGTGGTACAGTCGCCCGCAAGTGCCAACAGAAAATGACTCTGCGTTCAGGATTCTGTTAAGCCACAGCCCCGATCAGTTGTGGTGGGCACGACGACATCATGTTTCATTAATGCTGGCGGGGCATACCCATGGGGGACAGGGGCGATTGCCCTTCGTCGGGCCAATTCTTGGCCCCAGTTATCACGGAAGTCGCTTTGCTGCAGGTGATTTTTATCGAACCCCCACCACCCTGCACGTCAGTCGTGGATTGAGCGGCACCCATCTGCTCAGAATCAATTGTCGACCTGAACTGTCGCTTATCACTCTGCGGGTGCAGTCAAGCGCCGACGAGAGTATTTGAAGCCGGGGATAAAGAAGCAAGCAGCTGATACGAATCCGAAAATCAGATGCGCGTAGTCGGGCTGGATGGCCATTAGCAGAGATGTGATCAGTAGAGCCGCAGCCTGAATGTAGAATACGCCACTCAGCATGCTTGCTTTGATGATGAAAACCATCGCGGAAATCACGCCCAGCAGCGGTGACAGGGCCAGTACTTCAAAGTCCATCAAACGTTCTATTGGGAAGAGCATCGCAATGGCCACCATGCTCGCTCCCCAAACATGAGCAATCTGTCTTTCGATAAAGGTAACGGGCCCCATCCGTTGCCGGAATTTCCAGAAGACGGCAGCCCAGGCTCCCAAGCCTAACGTCCAGACGGCTACATACATCCAAATTTGGGTTACACCCAAGTAGTCCATTTGCCATGTCAGCAAACCTGCAATCAATAAAACCATTGAATGCCAGATCCAGAGTGTGCCCCAATTTTCAAGGACGGCAGCGTGATGGGTTTCCCGAAATACACGCGCAAGCACCTGATTGAATCTGCCGCTACGTGCGGCAACCCGTTCATCCGCCAGGTATGCCTCGAGATCTTGAGCGAGTGCTTCACTGGAGGGGTATCGCAGGTCAATCGGTTTCTGAAGGCAACGCACCACGATCATTTCAAGATCACGATCGAGTTTAGGGCGGAGCGTTCGCGGTGCAATAGGATCCTGCTCAACTACCAGCATCACCGTTTCCATGGGGGAGTCCGACACGAATGGACTGCGGCCAGTTAAAGCGAAATACAAGACACAACCAAGTGAGTACACATCACTGGCAGGGCCTATCAGATTCCGACGGCCACCTGCCTGTTCAGGTGACATGTAGGCGGGTGTGCCCACCAACATGCCACTTCGGGTGAGACTTTCCTCCGCATCACTTTGTTTGGCGAGACCGAAGTCTGTTATTAAGGGCGTCCCGTCTGTTGCTAACAGAATGTTACTTGGCTTGATATCGCGATGAAGAATTCCCTGTTCATGGGCAACCCCGATTGCTTTTGCGATTGCTGCTACGATCTTTGCAATTTCACGTTGCGGCAAAGGGCCCTGATTGATCACTCGTTGAGCCAGCGTTTCGCCAACCACCAATTGCATACTGAAAAAAGGTCGTCCTTCGATATCGCCCGCTTCATACACTGGGACGATGTTTGGGTGCTGTAATCGAGCAGTTGCAGATGCTTCAGCCAGAAATCTCTGCAAATCTGCCTCACTTGCAAGACGGCCACGAAGGATCATTTTGATCGCGACTTCACGGTCGAGACTGATTTGCCTCGCTCGGAATACGACACCCATGCCACCACGCCCCAATTCCTCGATGAGCTCGTAGTCACCGATGGTGGTAGGAAGCGTCAGGCTTTTCCATCGAGAAGTATCCGAAACACTGCTCGGGCCCTCATCGGCGATCGCCCCAGCCGTGTCTGTGACTAGCAGAGCCCCCCACAGTCGCCGCAACTCCCCCGACAGCTCTGGGTTCTCTGCGCACACTGTTTCAAGATCGACAATCTCACCTCGGCAAACAGCATCTGCAACGTCCGAAAGGATCAGGGCCAGACGCTCTTCGTCATCTGGTGCCACCGCTTCGCCTGTCACAGTGAGTTCTCTGTAGGAGCTTCGATTTGATTTTCCGACAAAAGTTGTCTTAGACGCCGGAGCGCCCGCAGGTATCGCATGCTCGCTGCTGGAGGGTTCAGCTTCAGCACTTCTGCGATCTCGAGATTGGAAAGGTGCTCGTAATGACGCATCAGGATTATCTCCCGATCCTGCTCGTTCAAAAGCTCGATCACTGCTTCGACCTTGCTGGCTATTTCCCGTTGAGTCGCAGCAGCGGCAGGCGTCAATGCTGGATCCCGCAACTGGACTGCAAGTTCCATCGTCGACTGATCTGATCCGGCCGGAACAGCAATTGGTTGCTCACGATCCATGTTCCGCTTCGCGCTGACACGATGCCTGCGATACGTATCAATGATCCGGTCCCACGCGATCTGCCGAATCCAGAGGTGGAAAGCCATGACTGGATCATCGAGGTACTTTTCCAGCCTGCCGCTGGCTTCGACCATTACATCCTGCACCACATCACTGACGTCCACTCGCTGCTGCACTTTGCGGTCCAATCGCATCTCAACCAGCCGGCGTACAGAACGTCGGTGCTTTTCCAGCAGTCGATTGACCGCATCAGAATCACCAGCCCTTGCTCCGTCGAGCAGGGTTTCGGTTTGATCATCGATCGGCCAGATTGACTTTGCCATTTGGTTCACCGCGGAAATGGGAGGGGCGCTACAGACCCCTACGTAAATAGCATAGACAGGGGGGAACAGCTAAGAGTTTCACGCCTCTGGATTGGGGGAAATACCACTGTTTCACCAATACTATCAGGTTTTCTGCGACTATTTTCTGGCATCCCGGTGATGGGATGAGCTTTACGCTGGCTGGAATCGTCACCCCTGCAAAGACTGTGTCAAGTCTCCGTGCCGATGCCATTGGGGGTTGCCCAAAAACCACCGCGTTGATGATCAAAGGTAAGCTTGCTTCCACGAAATTGGTCGTCAAAACCGTGGTCAGCTGACCACACTTGATGTCCTGATACCCAGGTTTGAATTGGCCAGCCTGTTAACGATTGGCCATGCCACGGGCTCCATCGACTTTTTGTGATCTGCTCCTCATCCAGAATCGTTTTCTCTTTCTCAAGATCCACGAGCGCCAAGTCCGCATCATAACCTTGCTCGATGCGACCTTTGCCAACAATACCCCAGATTCTCGCTGGTGCATCACTCATCCATGAAGCGATCTGCGGTAATGAACATTCACCTGCGACAGCTCGGTCTAGCATCAGTGCCAGACTGTTTTCAACGGCTGGCAGACCAGAAGGACTTTGGGGATACGGTTGAGACTTTTCTTCAAGCGTATGCGGGGCGTGATCAGTTGCAAT
Organism: Planctomycetota bacterium; assembly: GCA_029977825.1. Classification (GTDB taxonomy): domain Bacteria; phylum Planctomycetota; class Planctomycetia; order Pirellulales; family Pirellulaceae; genus Rubripirellula. The sequence goes on from JAPOKD010000351.1 coordinate 4,552, forward strand.
GACCTGGATCGTTCCATCGAGTAAGGCATGCCACAAACCTTCATTGTCGTGCTTGGTCTTGATCGAAGGATTCATCTGGATTCGTGAGCCCAGTCGTGCATAGTCCTCGGTATTGAAGAAAATGTGGTGAAGACAGATCTCTGCAGTCAGGTAGGGTGAATGTTCGGCAAGGAACGTCAGCTCGGCTGCAGTCGATACATGCAGCACGTGAAAACGGTGCTTGTGTCTTCGAGCCAAGTCGGTTGCCCGCTTTGTCGCGATCATGGCCGCATTCTCATCACGGATTCGCGAATGATCTGTGATATCAGTTGTGCCCGCAAGTCGCTCTGCATTTTGGCGTACCGTTGTTTCGTCTTCGCAGTGCGCGCAAATGGGAAGTGTTGTCTCTGCAAATATCCTTTCGAGTGCAGCCTGTTCGTCTACAAGGAGGTTGCCGGTACTGCTGCCAATGAAAATTTTGATTCCGGGAATGTTTTTTGCCTGAGACAATTCTTCCACATTGTCAGGTGTGGCTCCGATGTAGAAACCATAGTTGACTCTGGACTTGCTGGCAGCAATTTGTTCCTTGGCCTCTACGCCTGCCATTGTGATCGCTGGTGGTTTCGTGTTTGGCATTTCAAGAAATGCAGTAACACCGCCTGCCGCGCATGCCATGGAGGCAGACTCGAGGTCCTCTTTATGAGTCAGGCCGGGCTCGCGAAAGTGGACTTGATCATCGATAACACCCGGCAGTAGATGCAATCCTGTGCAATCAATCACCTGATCGGCTTGCACCGTTGATCCGGCATCAACATCCAAGATGATGCCGTTTTCGATAAGGACAGATCCAGCACGGACCTCCTCAGGCAGAACAACATTTGCATTGCGAAACAAGGTGCGTTTGACGGCTTCAGACATCGATCTTTCTCATACTGGAGGAGTTTCAGCAGCATGAGAATAACGAAACAGATCGAAATCGCGAACCCTGTGGGTAGCTCTTTCCCAGTCCGCTTATTTTCCTCGCCCCATCGCACGGCGGAACGCATCAAATGCATCTCGGTAGGCAGGCGGTGGAGGTTGTCGGTTACCCGAGTCCCGAATGCCTCGCAGTGAGTCTGCAGATTCACGGATCTGGTTGGTTTGGGCTGCCGGTGTGCGAAGTCCCAAACTTTTCAATGCATCCTCGATGTCCTGGTTCTTGCCAGTGCTAGGGTCGTTTTGCATTTGGCGGACTTTTTGCCAGCGTTCCGTGAATCTGGCAAGATCATCTTCGCTCCAGTTCAGCTGATCGAGGAGGTCCTGATCGGGAGTGTCACGAGTTTCCTCCAGGTAATCAAGAACCATGTCAGTTGCTTTCTTCGCATAGTCGACGTTGACTGGATCAGGTGGGATGGGCGACTCCGATGCCTCGCCTTTGGTGTCGCCGCTCGTGCCACTGCCTACTTGTGATGTTCCAGTACCAGAATCCGACTTTGATTGAGGATCAGTATTTTCGGGCTTGCTGTCAGCTTGTTGATTGTCCGAGTCCTGGTTACCTGAGTCCTGGTTACCTGAGTCCTGGTTACCTGAGTCCTGGTTACCTGAGTCCTGGTTACCTGAGTCCTGGTTACCTGAGTCCTGGTTACCTGAGTCCTGGTTAC
>JAPOKD010000915.1 GCA_029977825.1 Planctomycetota bacterium
CCGACACGCGGATTATGATTCCGCTGCTCTAACCAGCTGAGCTATGCCGCCGTTTTATCCTGACTAGGGACCTGTGAACTATCGGAATTTTCTGGACAGTTTGACCACCAAAATCAGACTGGTTTCACGTCCCGAGGAGGGTAACAGACCCAGCCGATTTGTTCCAGCAGTTACAGGACACAAATTCAGACCAGAAGGTTACTCAGAAACAGCCTTCGCCGGAACCGGGTATCCCACAAGACCCTCAGGCTGCTTCTGGCGTGTTGAAAGTACTTTTGAAGCTTTTTCGCAGCCTTCTGCTAATTTCCCGCCCTCACACTGGAAGCTTGCACAGTTCAATCCAGTGGCCGTCAGGGTCCTGAACGAATGTCTGCAGCGCCCCGTCAGGTCGTTTTTTTCGATCCAATCGGACCGCCCGATGGGCATCCAGGTGGCTTTCCCATTCATCAAGGCAGTCAACCATCAGAGCAAAATGTCCACCTCGATGGTGCGAATGCACGGGCTGGTTGCGATCACCAATCAGGTGCAATTCCTGATTTTTACCTAGCCGGAACCACGCGCCAGGAAAGTCGAAGTCAGGTCGAGCCATGATCGGCAGTTTCATGACATCCCGATAGAAAGTGACACTCTTGTCGACATCCTCGACATGCAAGGCGACGTGATTCAGTTCGAGGGCTTTCATGGATTTGGCCAATGTGCAGCGAGTGGATCAGGGGGCACTTCCGCGACTATTCTTGCTGAATCCGGAACTTCTCACTAGCCACAGTCTTGAAACGCTTCTGTGTTATCCAACGCTACCTTTTCCATGGAAGGAGGACGTGGCAACACAAGCACTCGATAGCCTCGTCGTGTGCCACGTCTTTCAGTGCTGCCCGAGAGCTCTCTGTCAGTGCGATTCGAGAGCTACTTCGGCGCATGTTTCTTCACTCTCCCACAGGCGGATCTTGTAGGCTGTCGCGCCGGTCCCCTCGAGAATCTGCGGACAAATGTCCTCCAGAAAGTGCACCGCCATATTCTCAGCTGTCGGATTGTTGTTCAACTCGTAAATCCGATGTGGTTCGGAGGATCGAATTGCGGCCAGACCATTGTCATCTCGTTCCCAAAGAATGAAGGTGTGATCCCAATTCGCGTCGATCCATCCATTGACCGCCAGTTTGAGCTGCTTGAAGTCCAGAATCCTGCCAATTTCGTCTTGTTCCTGACCCGTCAGGTAGACCTCCAGCGTGTAATTGTGCCCGTGTAAATTCCGGCATTTCCCCTCGTGTCCGACCAAGCGGTGGCCGGCACAAAAGGTGAATCGTCGCATGATGCTAAGGGACACGATTGAATAACCTTGAAAGTAGGGGAACTGCCTGAAATGTCTGCAATTTCTGTAGCAGACCGCTCAACACCGTGAGCAACCGCTGAACACAATAAGCATAGTGTGAGGTCCAGCCAAGCCGACATGTCAGGTCAACGTGTTTTTAGGTGGGCCGCTTTCTCAAGGTCCAAAATCGTGCGAAACTAAGACAATCCACGCCCTCACCAAGGAATGTTTTATGCCTGATGTACGCCAAGCCCGACCTCTGTCGGTTCCCGCTTCTGATGCTCTTCGCTTTCTTCCCGAGGGGCCCATTCCACTTCAGGACGGATTGTGCTCGTGGGTAGGCATTCAGCATGGGATTGACGCGACCACGGGCAGTCTCAACCTGCTCGACTTGAGTACCCAGGAGAATCAGTCCTGTGACTTGCCCGGGCGTCCCGGTTTTGCTTTTCCGTGCCAATCTCCCGATCAGTTTGTGGTTGGTTGTGAGCGTTCGCTTGGCTTTTTTCACGTCAAGACGGGCGTGTGGGATCCGTTCTGCGATGGTATCGATGCTGATGTCACGAACACAATTATCAATGATGGAATTTGTTACGAAGACAATTTGATTTTCGGCACGAAAGATCTGGAGTTTGCGACCAAGAAAGCGGGACTCTATCTTTATCGGGGTGCCGACAAAGAATTAATCCGCTTGCGGGACGATCAAATCTGCAGCAATGGTAAAGCAATTCAAAATACGGCAGATGGCGGACTGCGTTTGCTTGACATCGATACACCGACTCGACAGTTGGTGGCTTACCCATTGGATATCAAGTCGGGGGAAATTGGATCTGCTGAAGTGATTCTTGATTTTCAAGGTGATCACGGGTTACCCGATGGTGCGATTCTGACACCTGACGGTACTGGTGTCATCGTTGCCATGTTTCGACCGGAAGTTGCGGAATATGGTGAGACGCGTTGGTACGACCTTGCGACCGGCGAATTGAAATGCACATGGCAAACTGCTGGTAGCCCGCAGAATACCTGCCCTGCTTTGGTTCGAGTCGGTGGGGAATTGAAGTTGTTGATCACAACCGCTGTCGAGAATATGACATCCGAGGATCAACAGAAATGTCCTAACGCAGGTCGTCTGTTTCTTGCAGATGTTGAAATGGATGATTTGGGTGGGCCATTGTCAGACTGTTTCTGGGCATAGGCGTTCATAGCATCAGTCCACGCGATCAGTCCACGTATCAATCAGCCCGTGCGGCCCGTCCGTTGGCGGGCCGTCGGTTGCAATGGGTTATCGAAAATTCTCGATTTCGATGCGATCAGACTCGCGATACGTGACCTGACCGTCC
>JAPOKD010000261.1 GCA_029977825.1 Planctomycetota bacterium
ATGCCCATATTGGTCGTTCACATTTTTAAAGTGATCACAATCCAGCATCAGACATGCCAACTCGCCATCATTTTCTGCTACATCCTGCCACAGACCCTCGAGCTGTTCAAAAAAGGCTCGCCGATTCAGGCAACCGGTCATCGCATCCTGCGTGGCGAGAATCTGCAACTCGCGGTTTTTAATACGCACTTCGTCACGACTACTTTTCAACATCGCTAGCATGTGTTCAGTATGTGCACGGTGCTGTTCGCTATCCGTCACATCCCGAAACGTACTCAGCACATCCCTCAAGTCTTCATCAGGTGATTCCACCGGTGAAGAATTGATCGAGAAAAATCGATACGCACCATCGGGCATCTGATACCGCATCAATTGCTCGATTTGCGATTGCGATTCATCGCGTGCGCGAATCCATGGAAAATCCGATTTGCGAGTGACTTCGCTGCAGTCCCAGGAAAGTGAGCTGACGCTTTTTCCAATCAGTTGATCTGTATTCAGACCAGTCATTTTTTGAAATGCCCGATTTGTCAGGATAATCCGTTCATGCTTATCCATGACGAGCAGGCCCTCGGACAACATGTCTATGGAATGCCGGACCCGCTTAGGAATACCCTCGGCAGTTCGTATTTTCGCGAGGCTTCGCCCCCATTGGGCAACACAAAGAAGAACGCTGATCGTTAACACAAGCAGTAATGGCCAGACATCCACCGTCTGCATCGAATTGGAAGCAACAACATGTCCCGACGTAGCCGTGGCACGGCCTTGATAATGGAAATCCAGACGCGCAACAGGTCCATTGGGACCCTGAACCAATCTAGAGTCAGTTTGATGATCTACTGCAGTTACTGCATCACGGGAATGAAGATCCGGAACCACTAGCGTGTTGGCAACCGGGTCACTCATTACCTGTGCACCACTCAAACGCTTCACCTGAATCGCCATCAGGTTTGGTTCCGCCAGCACCACCTGGTTCAGCAACTTTTCCAACTGCCCAACATCTGCACTATCTCGTGCCGTCCAACTCAGCACATCACGGACAACTTCAGCATCAAGGTTCCGGGAGGCTGGTTCGCTGCCTGTCTTATGTGCTACCTCTGTCTTTATTGTTCCCTGCTGTAAACCGATCCAGATCACCGAGACCATCAGGACAAAACCCATCAGCAGAAATGTGCTCTTGGAGCGCGCAGAGGCAACACGAGTCGTGAGCACAGTAGAAATCCGGATCAGTGCAGTTTCGTCAACAGAAGTGAACGCTTTAAGAACTGTGTTACACCTTGTTGCGTTGTGCAACGTCTGGATCACATTCCGACCGGCGGAGCACGGTGCAGAGAGAGTATTTAACGATTCTGCAGGTTATTCCGCCGCATGCAGCTTGCGACAGCAAACTTGTGCAAACGTACAGGTAAACCCATTTTGGTCGCTCACCTGAAGCTCGCAAAGCGGTCAGGCGTTTTGGAACACAGCACGCCGCGGTGTCGACTGCTGGATCAGTTTTCCTGCGCGGGCTTCAGCGTCATTGCAACACAGGGTGAACCAGTCTCAATCCGTAATTGCCTGGCGTCTCTGGAAACCACCTGGATGGTATCGCCCTCGACTTGAACATCGGTCAAGACACTTGTGAAGCCCTCTTGCGTGGTCGCGACCATCACTTGAGTTGTTGGTCCTTTGAGTTGATTGACCACCCCGGCAACGGTGACCGACCGCGTCCTTTGCACGGCACGGATCGACTGTGTTTCCGCACTGATTACGGGACCAGCGTCAAAGATATCGAAGAGTTCTGTGCCGGTAAAACCTTCGGCCTTCAACATCGCCACTGCGGGTTCTGTTTCCTTGTGTACCTTCCCGATGCCCTCACGAATCTCTTGCTCAAGCAGATCAAGATAAATCGGGTGCTGAGGCATCATCTCTTTGATGAACTGCTTGGAGATGGTTGACATGGCATCTGCTGTTGCAAAGTCAACTGGGATAAAGCGTCCCGCAACAGCATCCCAAAAGGGTACACTTCCGTCGGGGTTGGCTCTCCCTCTCATCTCCGCAATTACGCGATCCGCAAAACGGTGAGGCAACATGGAAATCAAGGCAAAACGGGCGAGTGACAACCAGCGTCCGCGTCCCTCTCCTCGGTAGATTCCTCGCAAAAACAGACTGCCAATCTCAGTTGGACCATCGTGAATACGTTCCAAATCCAACCGCACGCGGTGCTGACGCACGCCAAGCAGTTCGCTCTCATGCTCTGACTCCACCCGCCGATAGGCATAGAGCGGTTGATATCCACCTGTCTTGGCATAAACCGTCGAAGTACCAACAAGTTCGCCCGACTCGGTATTCACCAACACCAGCACATAGGGTTCTCCTCGCGGAGAAATCGCTGTGCGGCTGAAAGCAAACGTCGACTGCTCGACACGATCCAGAAGCCGAGATCGGTCCAACTGCAGCGATGTCAATCCCTTCGTTGCGGACTGAGCAAGTTGAAAGAGTGAATCGACATCTTCGATGCGTACTGAGCGAACAACCCACATATCTCGAGTCCTTACCCAACCTGTTTTGAAAACTTGATCAACGAGTTTTCCAACAGCACGATCGCTGCATCAATGTGCTCAACCGTTGTCGTAGCCGGAGGAGGTAGAAAACGGATACGCGTCGGTTCCGAGCCACAGACAAATCCCAGCAGGCCGACTTCGTACATCGTCATCATCAGTTGCTTTGCCTGCTCAGCACTGCCATCACCTGGGGTAAAGGCAATCATCATTCCTTCACCAAAGGGGCCACGAATCAGCGCTGGATACTTTTCAGCAAGCGAAGAAAGTTTGTCGGCAAAGTACTGATGCCTCGTTGCATTCTGACCTTGACTGCCAAAACACTCACCTGAGTCCAGTAGATCCAGCATCTTCAGCCCGGTTGCAATCGATGATGAAGAGCCTGTAAACGTCTGACTCAGAATCGGTCCTTTGGGTTTGAACGCTTCACCATAAAGCGTTGCGCAAACCTGTGTGATTTTCCCAACGGTGACAATATCAGCAAATTCATCCAGTCCATAATGCTGAAACGCATACGGTTTGGATGTGCGCGAAAACGACTGCACTTCATCAAAGATGATTGGCACGCCAGCCGCGCGGAGCGGTTCACAAAGTGCTGTAAAAAATTCGTTGCTGCCAGGATAGTATCCACCCTCGCCAGCAATGGGCTCCGCCCAAAATGCTGCATACCTGCCTGGATGACGATTGAGCAGTCGATGCAATTCATCGACTGCCCAGCGCAGACTGCGTTCCGGGTTAGCAGGATCTCTAAACGGTAAATAATCGACATTCAATGCTAAGGGTAACCCCATTCGGTAATTGGGACGATCAGTCAATGACGCCATGGCCAATGACCGTCCAGCAAACGCATTGTCAAACGCAATGATACGATCAGCAGGAAACTTGTGATGCATCGCAATCTTCAATGCATTTTCATTCGCCATCGCACCACTGGTCGATAGCAGACAATGGTCGATCGAGGCTCCACCCACCCTCGCCATCTGAATCAGACGCTCAGACATTTGAATACTGGGAGGATGTTGCTGCAGGTTGCCCTGCATGACCGTATCTTCCAACGCCGCATCAACAGCTGCATCGATCATCGCTACGTGACTGTGACCAGCACCATGAACACCGATGCCGCCAATGAAATCAAGTTTGACGCTACCATCGGCCAACTCAACATAGGGTCCGTTACCGAGGCCCGATGAAAGGTAGGGCCAGAAAGGTGGTCCACCTCGGGTATCAGCCAAGCGAGCCAGCAAGTGTTCATAAGCTTCTGACAAATCCGGGTTCGCAGTTCGGACATCCTGAATCCCGCATCTGTGGTCAGCCACAGCCTCGGCAATCAAACGGCGTGCCTCCATGATTCGCGAATCTGCACGCAAATCTGCCGCAGCCGAGCTTGGATGTGTTGAACCAGATGACTCCGAAGGTTGTCCCACGAGATACCACTCCTGTGTAAAAAGTTTGTCCTGCACGTCCCTATAGTAACGCTTCCTAACAAAAAGGTTCAGCCTGAGCCCCAACAGGGGAAAATCAGCAAATAATTATCACAATTGAGTTGCCAACCACGGACATGATTTCCAACATCCTCTCCAGTACGAATCCTCAATCTCGAGAGGTCACAGGCTTCCTGACACTTTTCCAAGCTACTTTCCCGGACAGCGTGGCCCTTCCCGCTCCGGATCGCCGCCCCGATCCTACTCGAGACGGTAATTTACAGGTGAAAAGCGAGCTCCCAAATCGGTCCCCATCGCGACCGCCACTCCACTCCCAAGGCAACTCGCACGATCCCATCAAACCTCAAAAACGCGTTGGCGCGTCAGAACCTGACCAAGGTCTGCCGAGGCCGTGACCCCGTTTGCCAAACCCAGCTGCCCTGCAAAGGGTACCGAATCATGCCATTTAGGCATCTATATCGCTGTTTCAGCCGCATAAGACCCGTGTTACACGCTTCTCAGCCCCAACTGATTCGATATGCTGTAGGAGATTTTCTTTTCCGCAACAAGCAACTGAAAGCACTTTAGTATCTGCCGACTCGGGCACTGCTTTGATTCTCATGGGCGAGATTCTTCTAAATTACGAGCGTCCTCAACCTGCGACTTGGGTTTACCTTTCGTCGTTCTTGACGATTGGACTGTACTTCGTCTTCCATCGGTTTTGGAGCATTCGCAATCTGGACCTTGTCCTTCTAATCCTGCTGGCCCCGGGACTGCTGATCGTCTACGAGGGCCGTCAGCTGGAACAGGAAGAGCGGGCCAACCGCAGCCAACAGTTTGCATTGCAGTCGAGCGTTCAAACCAAGTCATTGGTGGAAAAATTCCTGACTTTGGTCGAACCATTACCAATGTATGCGCTTTCGCCCCGCGACGCAGCGCAGGGTGAATCTCTCACGACTGGCCTGACCGCGTTTGAGAATACAACTTCTCTCGTTCCGGAAGATCAAACGTCAGCAAGCAAAGAAGAGGTAACAGACACAACGACCGAGTCAGTCGAAGCGAATTCCAGCATCAATCCCGAAGCCATCGAGGGTGGACCGGTCGAGCTTGATACAAGCGCGGAAGAAAACTTCACATCCAGTGAATTGCAACGTATCGGTTTTTTATACCTGCTTACCATTCAGGCATTCATTCTGGTGCGAATGATGCTTGATCCGATCATGAGCCGTCGTCCCCTGCTGGATCCCAATTTGACGGCAGGTGGTCTGATGTTTCTAGGGATTTCGCTATTCGTGTTCATGATGGCAAATGTTGTTCGCAGCGACCCGCAAACACAATACAATCAGGGGCCAGAGTTGGGGCCGGGCTATGCCTTGATGCGAATGCTGCCTTCCATCCCCACGCTGCCCATCCACCATCAGGCAGATGGCTTCCCAACAGACACTCGACCGGAGCCAACCGCGGCAGAAAAGCAACTGGCAGTCGTTGCCAAAGTACTGGCAATTCTGGCCCATCTGGGGATTGTGTCGGCAATCATCCTCATCAGTAATCGACACTTTGGAAACACGCGTGCTGGCGTGGGATGCGCGACGCTTTATTTGATACTTCCGTACACGGCACAAATGACGGGACGTGTTGATCATGCGCTACCCGCTGCATTTCTGCTTTGGGCCGTCCTCACCTACCGCCGGCCAATGATTGCCGGCATGTTCGTTGGACTCGCTGGTGGTCTTGTTTACTACCCGCTTTTTCTGCTGCCGCTTTGGATCAGTTTTTACTGGAAGCGTGGAGTCAGAAAGTTCATCGTAGGAACAGCCTCCATGCTGGCACTCCTGATGCTGGCGTTATGGTTTGATGACTCATCTACCTTAGCCGACCATCTGCAGCACATGTACGGTGTTCTAAGTCCCTTACGGGAAGCTGAAACACTTCAGGGACTATGGGCTCTTGGCTGGAATCCTTTCTGGCGTCTGCCGGTCATTGTCGCTTATGTGATTCTGAGCGCATTTTTTGCAATCTGGCCTGCCCAGAAGAATCTGGGAACCATCCTGAGCGGCTCAGCGGCGTTGATGATTGCGGCTCAGTTTTGGCATGGTGAAAGTGGTGGTCTTTACATTGCCTGGTTCCTGCCGTTGTTACTGCTGACCATCTTTCGACCCAACTTGCAGGATCGCATTGCAACTAAAGTGGTTGCAGGCCCCAAGGTGATTCGAGGATCAAAAACGGAGCTTGAAACAGTTTGAATGAATCTGCATCGGATCAACCCATGGCGGGTGCATCCGCAGCCTTGGAACGCTATCAGACACAACTGGAGTCGATCGACAAAGAGCGGGAAGCTTTACGAATCAAGGATCGGCAATTCAGCAAAGTTCGCGCGATCCTTTTTCTTGTGTCCGTAGCCTTCCTTGTCGTTGGCTACGGCTTTGATGGGCTTCCCTACGTCGGCTGGGTTGGCTGGGTTGGCATGGCGTTGTTCCTGGTCGCGGTCACAGCGAATGAACCGGTTCGCGAGAAACTCGAAGAATTGGGTCGACATCGTAGTGTTGTCCGCCGGCTGGTAGCGCGCTTGGAACGTGACTGGGACCGACTCTCTACCAAGGCACTAACCAAGCGTCTTGCTGAAGTCGAACTGCCAGGACATCGTCGCGATGTTGCCAGTGATCTCGATTTACTGGGCCATGCGTCCCTGTTCCATCTAGTCTCGATGGCTGCAACCACGCCTGGAATTCGCACACTCGCTCATTGGCTAGCCGGTCCTGCAGAAGCAGATGACGCAAAACAGCGTTGGATCGCTGTTAACGCATTAGCACCCATGCGAGATGAGCGACTGCGTTTCTACACACTTGCCAGACAGGTCGCCGATAGCAGCGGTGACCCGGAAAATTTCATCGATTGGGCCACGGGTCCCGCGTGGCTCGCCAAGCGGAATTGGCTGGTCGTGTGGTCCCATATTTCCATGGTGTTTGCTGGCATCTGCTTGCTACTGACGGTAATCAGCGGCTTTGGGCTGTTGACGGCCCAGATTTTCGTAGGAAGCCTGATCGCTACGGGATGCTTGATTGCAATCAACATGGCATTGACCACTCTGATGCTGGGTCCCGCACACGCAATTTTCGCCGTCGCAATGGCGAACCGTCGTGCCGTGCGTGACTACGAAGAGATTTTTTCCTCCGCTGAGTGGCTACCAAATTCCGCACAGGATTCACCCCAAACGTTGCTGAATCGGATTAGCGACCGAATGCTTAAAAATGAACGGTCAGCGCAAGCAGGGATGCGTGCTTTACAAAAGGTTGCCAACGCAGGTGGATTACGACAATCAGCAGGCACCTTCCTGATCTATCTGCCACTTCAGGGTCTGACGCTTTGGGATGTTCGCGTCCTGAAACGACTTGAAGACTGGCAAGCTGAATATGCAAGTGAAGTCCCTGGCTGGTTTGAATCCCTGGGTGAACTTGAATCACTGATCTCTGTAGCTGCAGTGCGTGACGAATATCCATCATGGTCACAGCCTGAGTGGGTGTCAGCTACGGATTCACCAGCGATTGCCGCCACTGCCATTGGGCATCCCCTGCTG
>JAPOKD010000777.1 GCA_029977825.1 Planctomycetota bacterium
GAACTGGTCTCGGACTGTCAATCGTAAAAGAACTGGCGAAACTTCTGGGTGGCGAAGTGGATTTCGAGAGTGAACTCGGGCGTGGTAGTTCCTTCTGGGTAACACTGCCTTGGCATCTACCAGAAAGAGAACCACTCAATGTCGGACCCAACCTGACAACGTCTGACGACACACCCGCCATGACAACCTGATCACAAGCCATTACCGATCACATTGCTTCCGTTGACCGGGAATCAAGGTGATTTCGCGACAATGTCATAGCCGGTGAAAAATGGCCCTGTGCATCCACCCAACCACATTGAAGTTCTCACTGTCTCAAACAGACAGATGCACCACTACGACCGATTACCCTGCCACCCGTTGATGTACTGGATACTGGACCAGTAGCACGGGGTCCAGCAGAACTGTCGATCGATCTTCAAGACCTGTTTCCCTGTCGAAGTGCAGCATCAGTTCCTCTTTGACTCGACGTTCAGCAGCGGTGACACATCACTGAAGTGCAAACGAAATAAGGCAACAATAAAAACTCAACGTGCAACAGACTGCCGGATTCACATAGCGAATATACACCGGCAACAGCGCGACATAACTGTCCGTGATTTTTCGCAATAGCTGTCAACCATATCTGACTGACTCCACGCGTTATTACAACCCAAGAACGTCTGGACCTTGCCGAAAAATCACATCCACTGGGATTCCTTTTTCAGTCAACAGATCGAGTTCTGCCTGTAATTGTCGTCCGATGACTCCTTTTGTTTTTACCAGTTCCGACGCTCCCGCGTAATCTCCATCACCCTGCAGTTGCAACAACAACGACGACAAGTCCCTGGTAGCCTGCCTAAACCGGTCAACATTTACGCGATATCGTCCATTTGGCAGGCGTTCAAATGCCCCTGCATCACGAAAGAAGTTGAAACGGATCATGTTGGCTTTGCCGTGGGCACTCGAAGCACCGAAACGTACGCTTCGGAAAATTCCTGCCATGAAGGTCACGTAGTAATCCTTCAAGTCGGTTTTCAGCTCTCCACGCTCGTGAAGTTGATTGATCATGTGCAGTCCAAGAATGTCAGCTTTACCTTCTTCTATTGCTCCTGCATGTTCTTTCAAAACAGTACGCACCGATCCACGTCCGTCAATCGTATTCTTGATACCAAGCCCATGTGCAACCTCATGAAACATCGTGTTGCTGAAGAATGCATCGAAAGTAACATGCTCACGCTGATCCTCTGCAATCAACTCATCTGCAATGGGCACAAGGATTTTGTCGAACTTGGCACGCATCGCATTTTTCAGTTGCAACCGTCGCGTTCCTTTCTGCAGTTGAACCTGCTCGTCATTCGGTAGATTGATCGCGATCGTTTTTGATCCGGCGTTGCAATCACCAGCGTAATAAATCACGTCATAGGCATTGAGTTCAGTGTCGGTGCCAGGCTCTTCCTGCTTGTACTTGTCTGGCACAGGCAAGGTTGCTTGTAAATCTGGCAGGAACTTTGAATACTTTGCCAACCGGGCACTCCATGCCTTGTCCTTGATCAAAACAAAGCATTCGTGTGCCGTCTTATATCCGTACAACTTGTCTTCGTAGTTTTCGATCGGACCAATCACGACATCAATCGTGTTGTCGTGCATATCCAACCAGGCAAAGTCACTCGGTTGGTAGTCGTCGGTTAACAAAGCATCTGCACGAAGCAGCAGATATCGTCGCAGTCCAGTATCTTCGGCCAAATCAGCCGCCTCACGCAACAATTTGGCTGCACGCTGCATTGGCTGTTTGAATTGCTCGCGATAAGGCACGACCTTGAGTTTTCCGGATTTGTCACGGCGTAAAAAGGTATACAGACTGTCCTTACCGCTCAAATCAGCCGCCTCGAACTCTGCCTTGGTCATGTCGGCAGGATAATAATTAGCGCCCAGTGGTTTCGCACCGATGCCTTTTACAAACGGGGCATTACCATCAAGTCGATCCCATGGACCGTAATTGATCTGCACGAATTCCCTGACCTTAGCTTGCTTAAGCGAATTCAGAAACTTCGTTCGTGGGCCGTACGCTTCGTACCAAAAACAGTCATCCATGATCTTCCCGGCTTCCATCAACAAGGGAAGCATCTTCCGCTGCTTATCTGTCAACTGGCTCAGGTCGGTGGTCAGGTCCACCACAGCGTATTGATCCATCGCCTTGGCAGCATCAATTGCTTGCTGGCCAAACACAAATGACTGCGTTGGAGCGCTCAGAAAAAATCCCAGACAAATAAGCCTTGCAACACGAATCTGCATGTTTTTTTAACCTGCACAAATGGTTTCAGAAATGACTCCCATTGCTGGGATTGGCGAACTGGTTCGAAATTCACCGTGTGCGGACGTGGCACACTGGTTCGCAAACCAAGATCTTACCCGATACCCCCAAATCATTCACGTTACCGTACACGACGGCCGGAGATCAGCTACCGGGTGTAGCAAAACAGAACACGTGTGCAATCGTGAGCCAATATTTTTTGCAATCCACTCATTCCAGCAGTACCCATTGAATCACAAATCTCGTGCTCTTTGGAAAACAGCCGTTTTGGCACGGTGTCTGCTGTGTTAGAGCTAACTCGTCTTCCGAAACTTTTCAAAGGAACTCACTCATGCGATACACCACAATTCTCGTCCCCCTGCTTTTCGTGGCGTTCGGCTTCAACAGCTTCCAGCAGGCCTCCGCAGAAGACACGGGTATCGACCTGTTTGAAGCGATCGATCAAGGCGATGTGACTGTAAAGTTCATTGCACTCAGTGCAAAGCAAGCCAATGTATTAATCAAAAATGAATCAGATGAACCTGTGCTGTTGAAGCTGCCAAAAGCAATCGCCGCAGTACCAGTGCTTGGCCAGTTCGGTCAAAATCCCAACCAGAATCAAAATCCTGGTGGCGGTGCCAATCAGGGTGTTGGCGGAGGATTCGATATGCGCAATGGGCAGGGGATGGGAAACGGCCCAGGTTTCGGAAATCAACAGGGTTTCGGAAATCAGCAGGGTTTCGGTATGGGCGTCATGCGTATCGCACCGGGCAAAGCTCACAAACTGAAGGCCAAAACGGTATGCCTCGAACATGGAAAACCGGATCCAAAACCGCGAATTGCCTACCGAATGATTCCACTGGAATCATTCACCACTGACCCAATTATTACACAGGTCTGTCAACAACTCGGTACTGGTCAAATCCCACAAGAAATTGCACAAGCAATCGCCTGGCATCACGGTAACAGCATTCCGTGGACACAACTTGCTGACCTAAATCGCGTGAAATCTATTTACCGTGGCAATATCAAATTCTTCAGCCCAGAGGACTTAGCCAATGCAAAGTCTGCTTATGAATCCTTGTCATTGAA
>JAPOKD010000619.1 GCA_029977825.1 Planctomycetota bacterium
GTGCACCGTCATGCTGGGAGATGTGGTTGCCGCCCAGTTTTTCAGTTGACACAGGTTTTGGTTAAGGCCTGGTGAGTGGTGGTCGTGAGGATAGTTGGAGACACAAGCGACAATGTTTTGCCTGTCGATGAAGCGGGCCAGTTGGTCAATGTGTCCATCCGTGTCATCGCCTGCCAGTCCTCCACCGTCGAGCCAGACGATTTCAGTGACGCCGGTGATGCGTCTGATTTCATGTTCCACTCGTGCCTGGCTGACGCCGGGATTTCTATTCTTGGCCAGTAAGCACTTGGTTGTCGTCAATAGCCGGCCGTTTCCATCAAATTCCAACGCGCCGCCCTCGACGACCAGTTCACTGTTTTCGACCGGTACATTCAATGCATTGCCGATGCGCTTACAGACAGCGGCGTCTCTATCCCACGGCGGGTATTTTCCTCCCCAGGCATTGTATTTCCAGTCAGCCAGACTGAGAGGTTGGCCACTGTCGTTCAGGACAAACGTGGGCCCGTAATCCCGGATCCAACAATCATTCGTGGGGATATCGATTAATTCAATATTGTGTTGGGTCCCGAGTAGTTTACGGCAATCGCTGGCGAGTTGTTTCTCAGCCAAAACACGCACGGGTACTGACTCCGCAAGGATTTGCACCCACCTCGCGAAGAAGCTGGGGATTCTGTCGAACCTTCCTGGCCAGGTTTCGTGATTATGGGGCCACGAGATCCAAACACATTCCTGGGGTTCCCACTCGGCAGGGACGCGCTGTTGAGGGCCAATCGCGTCGTTTGCATCCTGGGTTGGCCGCGGGGTCATTCGCGTTTCCGTTGTGCAAAGAGCCATTCGAACACATCGTCGCGTTTGAATGTTCGTGCCCAACTATTGTGCCCAACGCCGGGATACTCCGTGTACCTGAGTTCCGGGGCATGGCCCGCCTTGGTCAGTGCTACCACCATTTCTCTTGCCCGCGAGATCGGGACAACACTATCTTTTTGACCATGTAACGCCCAAATGGGGATACCTTGATAGTCGGCTGCCCACGTGGGGTCGCCGCCTCCGCAAACTTCCAGCATTGCAGCAAAACGGCGTGGCTTGGCGGCTGCCGCGTACCAGGCACCCTGGCCGCCCATGGACAAGCCTGTCACGTACACTCTGGCAGGGTCCACGGGAAGTTCCTCCACAAGGTTGTCCACCAGTTCCAGAGCTGCTTTCATTGGTTTGGAAGGCGTCGCGTCAAATTCTCCGCTTCCCGAAGGCAGGTCCCAAGGCGATTCCACCCATCGTTGCTCGGTGGGGCACTGTGGAAAGACGACAAAAGCCGGGAATTGCTGCGTTCGGTCCGGACTGGCAAAGTCTGATGCAGCGTGCACCAGTTGCTTCTGATTGTCAGAACCGCGTTCTCCTGCGCCATGCAGGAAAAGTACAAGTGGGTACTTTTCGCCTGGCTCTACGCTGGTCGGCTCGAGAATTCTGTAGGGAATTCGGCTTCCCGTACGGCTGGAAAAGAGCCCAGCGGAGTATTTGTTCACCACTGTATCTTTTTCCTGAGCCGGCAGGCCGGGACCCTGTGATATCGATACGATCGCCAAAAGTGCCAGAACCGAAAAAATTGACTTTGGCTTGGATGAACGCTCGTGCATCGGAATATCTTATTCGGGTTTAATTTCTTCCTTCACCTTTTGGACAAAGTGAGGAGATTTTCCTCCTTTGCTGAGCTCGGTAGCTCTTTTTTCGGCTTCTTTCTTCTGGTCGAATTCGAACACGGCGACCCGTTTCAGATTCTGACTAAAGACGCCCCAATACAGTCGCAGCCGAACCTCGGCAGCGACCTTTTTTTTCCGCTTGGTGGCCTTTTTTGCGGCTTTTTTCTTCTTCGCGGTAGCCTGTTTTTCTGCGGCTTCAGCTTCGGCAGCTTTTGCCTTCCGATTGACGACCTTTCGGGCCATGGAGCAAGCGGGGGTTTGGAGGGGTGGAAAAAATGTTCGGAGTACCAAACTAGAGCCTAACATGCCGGTGGGCTGTCTGTCAGGGGGAGTTAGGGCCTCATTCTCAGCTCAGAAGTAAAAAAGGATCGCTATTCGCAGCCGGCGAAGTTGCGTATGCTGTCAGGGACAGAATGTTCCGTCAGCAGCGTCAGGAAATTACAATGATGCGTGGAACGTTCCTATTTAGACGCGACCCCATGGGAATGGGAAGGCGTCCAATTCAACGGAGGAGATCAAGAAGATGCAGGTTAATGTTTCAGCTAGGCACGGTAGTTTGCAGCCCGGTGATCAGGAGTTGCTTGTCGAAAAGGCGGAAAAACTCCGGCGGCTGTACGATCGTATCAATGCAATTGAAGTGACCGTCGACCTGCAACAGCTGGATAAACCATCGATTGAGATCCAAGTTTCGGTTGAGCACGCCGATGACTGCGTTGCCACGGCCGAATCGAGCACCGTCATCGCGGCGCTCGACACTGCAATACCAAAGGTTGAACAGCAGCTTCGACGCTTGAAAGAGAAGAAAACCGGGCATCGGGCCACGGGACACAAACACATCGATACATCGGCCGCTGAAGACGAGTGAGGCCTGCGCGGCACAGCAGTGCCTGCGTTTGCCTGCTTTCGGCGACCATAACCATTTTTATTCCCGCAAACTGAAACACTCAGGTGCAAACGCTCGTTCTTTGGTGAGATCAACCACGTCCTGCGTTTCAACGAAGGACCCGCGGATTGTTCTCATGAAAGCGATCGAGCCACACTGACCTGGTTGCGACAGGCGGTTAGCTAACAACGAGATTTCCAAACAAGGAATCGCACTCAAATGAAGTTCGCAGATTTTATTACCACCAAAGCAATTCGCGCCGAACTGAAGGCTCAGACCAAGGAAGGTGTCATTGAGGAGCTTGTTCAAGCACTTCTTGACTCCGGCGACGTCGATGCCGACCAGCGTGAAGACATTATCGCATCGATCATGAAGCGAGAAGAACTTGGTAGCACGGGCATTGGTCGAGGTGTGGCTGTGCCACACACCAAACACCCCAGCGTCCAAAAACTCGTAGGTACGGTCGGCGTCAGCGAAGAAGGAGTTGATTTTGAATCACTCGACGGTGAGCGTGTTCAACTTTTCTTCCTGTTGATCAGTCCCCCCGAGCGGCCCGGTGACCACCTTCGAGCACTCGAAAATATCTCCCGACAGCTAAGAGACGAAACGTTTTGCCGCTTCCTCAAGCAAAGCAAAACGCCTGCCGACATCGATCAATTGTTGCAAGAAGCAGATGATAACCAGTTTGTATCTGGCTAAATGAATAAGAATTCAAACACTCGAACCGTTACCGTGCGCAACCCACAAGGGTTGCACGCGCGTCCCGCCGACCTGCTTGTCCGCATGGCGTCCGGTTACCAGTCAAACATCCTGATTGGCAGGGACGGTGTATTGGTCGATTGCAAAAGCATCCTTTCCCTTCTCACCCTGGGTGCATCTCAGGGAACCGTGCTGACAGTTTCAGCTGACGGTGGTGATGCGGAGGATGCCTTGAGTGCAATCCAAGGACTGTTCGATGCCGGGTTCGATGAGACAAATGAAGTGCCGGGAGCCGAGTCAGCGTTAGACGGTTGACTCATTGTTTCTCGGCTATACCGCCAGACTTGTGGTTTGAACCACAGGTCGTGTAAAAATCGGATTCGCGCGTGCGAGTCCGGCACAGAACATAAATCATAAACAACGAACAATGACGGACCGCACTACACGTACTGGTCGCCGCGAGCGCGGCCTCGGAGCAACGCCGATCTACGGATGACGTAACTGATTTCGTCTTCCAATCTGGCGGGTAGCTCCCGTGAGAACCGTTCCGTCGCACGACGATGGTCGAACTGCAAGGTATTCCTGTTTCGCCGGGAGTCGCGATCGGGCCAGCACTAGTGCTGGACGCCGATGGTTATCGTATTTCCCGAACTCTTATCCACGCCAATAAAGCGGACGAGGAATATGCGCGTTTGCGCTCGGCCGTGGATGCTGTTGCAAAACAGATCGAGGCGAATCGCTTTGAAACCAGTGCGGTTGCCGGTGACGAAACTGGAGACATCTTTTCTGCCCAGATGCA
>JAPOKD010000696.1 GCA_029977825.1 Planctomycetota bacterium
CCGAGTTACGACTTCATCAAGGTTCAAGATAATCGAAGCTACTACCGTCCACGCTGCAACCACTGGGGTTGTTTCTGTGCTGTCACTATCAGCTAACCCGGCTGCCGCTTCCGGGTCTTTCTGATAAGTCGCAAGTGCACTCTGGTACCGACCGCATAAGACTCGCCTTTCCTGTTCGGTTGGCAACCGGGATGCGGCGAGTCGAAACATAAAATCAATTTGCTGTTCTGCTGATTCACCACCCTGTTTCATTGCCAAACGGGCAAGTGACCTTGCCGCCGCCACGTAGTTGGGATCGTTCAAGAGCACGAGGGCCTGAAGTGGTGTGTTAGTTCTCGACCGAGTCACTGCACACACCTCCCTGGTGGGTGCATCGAACGCGATCATGGAAGGTGGAGGACTGGTACGTTTCCAAAACGTGTACATGCTACGACGAGACTGGCCCTTGGGATCACTGGGATAAAATGCCTGGGCGCTGAACGCATTTCCGTACCCGAAGTGGCTGATCTCACGCCACAAACCGTGTGGCTGACTCGGATAAACACTGGGACCGCCAACTCGCCGATTCAATTGCCCCGAGATCGCGAGCATACTATCTCGCAGAAACTCTGCTGAAAGACGATAACGTGGAGCTCTCGCCAACCATCGATTTGAGGGATCCTGATCATACTCTTCCCGGCTTGCCGACGATGACTGACGATACGTTGATGACATGACGATCGTCTTCAACAAGTGTTTGATATCCCAGCCACTCTCGCGAAATTCCATTGCCAGCCAATCAAGCAACTCAGGGTGGGTCGGATAAGCTCCTTGTGAACCAAAATCGTCGGGAGTAGAGACCAACCCTTTCCCGAACAGCATCTGCCAGTAACGGTTCACAGCGACCCTTGCTGTCAGTGGATGGTCGTCTCGCACCAGCCATTCAGCCAGGGTAAGGCGGGTTGGGCGGTCTGGATCGACAGGAACTGCTTGATCGAGAAGGGTTGAGAAATTCCAAGGCGGCATGCCCAGCGGCCCCAGTTCACTTGCACTGCTCCAATCTCCATCATCATAAGCAGGGGATGTCCAATCTGTATTTTCGGCGATCGAATTTTCAGACGTCACCTTCCAGACCCGGCTCGAACCGTATTCCATGTTGCCATCGATCACCAAAGATGCCAGCAAACCTGCAGCTCCCCCCTGATTGATCGCTTTGACAGCGATCACATTTTTACCTTCACGCAGGTGTTTTGATATTTCATATTGCGCTGGTGACATCCATGGCTCACTGGTCCCCAGACGGTGACCATTAACGAAAGTCACACCGATGTTATCTACACTAACCCTCAACTCGGCGTGTTTGGGCTTTCCGCCGAGTTCGACGACAAAGCGGAAGTACCTCGGCTCATTGTCCTGATTGCCCTTTGATGCATCGGGCGAATCCCAGACCCATCTGGATGATTGCCAAGCGACGGCGGCATCAGATTTCTGCTCAGCCTTCTGGACATTTCCTGAGTTGGCCCTGTTCAATTCCAGCATCGGCAACACCTCGGGAACCCCAGGTGTGACAAGCTGACTCTTGTCCGGATGATCGTACTCGCCTCGGGTCAAAACATAGGTCTTGCGAGGCCCTTTTTCTTTCATGACCATGACGGAAGCCTGCTTGGCCTCAAGATCTTTTTCAAGAACCTTGATCTCGCGATTGATCGTCGATACGTGCCGTTCCATCAACCTCGTGCTTTTCCCGAATTCCTTGTTGATCCGATTCCAATGCTCGTCTGTTCGTTCTGCGACTGGTACAGCCAGTGCATCAGCAACCTCAACTGGCGGTTCACCCTGCAGGTTCTGCTCCCATTTCATCCGAGGCTGAATCAATTCTGGAGGATGCAATTGATACCGCTTCAACGTAGCGATACGGGCAACCACATCGGCAGTGTATTCTGTTTGTTGGGTTAACAGTCCATCCATTCTTTGCACTGGCGATGTATTGCCGTTCACGGCCCCCGATCCTGGCTCGTGCGCCGTATCAAAGAAGGCAAAGAACCGATAGTAATCCTTTTGCGTGATGGGATCATATTTGTGTGAGTGACATTGCGCGCATCGCATCGTCAGCCCCATGAACACGGTTGAAACCGTGTTGATCTTGTCTGCAATATAAATCACACGATACTCCTCAGGCAGAGTTCCCCCTTCATGTGTATTCATGCTATTCCGCAGAAACCCGGTCGCCAAACGTTGCTCATCCGTCGCGTCTGGCAAGAGGTCCCCTGCCAGCTGTTCTGTCAGAAATTGGTCGTAGGGCATATTCTGATTCAAGGCGTTGATAACCCATTCCCGCCACAACCACATGTCCCGGTGGTCATCGATTGAAAAACCGTTGGTGTCGGCAAAGCGAGCAGCATCCAACCAGGGAACTGCTACACGCTCTCCAAAGTGCTTCGAAGCAAGTAGACGATCAACCACACGCTCATAGGCGTCCTGTTCCCGATCCATTAAGAATGCATCCACTTCGTCTGGGGTAGGTGGCAAGCCAATCAGGTCCAACGACAAGCGTCGAATGAGTTGCTCACGTGTTGCATCCTTCTGCAACTGCATCTGCCGGACGCCAAGTTTCTGGCTCACAAATGCGTCGATCGGATTCCGGATTTTTGAGTTGGGTTTTACCACGGGCGTCTGAGGACGCTGCACGGGCAGGAAGGCCCAATGTGACTGGTATTCTGCGCCTTGGGAAATCCACTGTTCAAGTAGCTTCAGTTCCTCCTGTTTCAGTTCATTGCCCGGCGCTGGCGGTGGCATCTTTTCGTCGGGATCATGAGATAGAATCCGTTGCCATGCAAGATTGTCCGCCAACCCTGGTTCACCAAATGCATCATGCACCCCCTGCTGTTTATCCAAACGAAGGCCAGATTCCGCCTCGTCGGGACCGTGACAATGAAAGCAGTGTGCCGACAGAATGGGACGAATATCCCTATTAAAATTCACATACTCAGCAGCAGATGCAGAATTGCCCACGATGCATCCAACGACCCCCAAAAAGCAAATCAAGCCAATACACGCGACAGGAATGCCAACGGTCTTGGCACCATGCTGCCCAACACCAATACTCGTACTTTTCAATCGAATCACCGCAAATGAGTAAGACAGCCCGGTCTCGCCAAACAAAACGTATTGGAATCCTGAAAATCGAAGCGCTGGCACGCTTCGCTCAAGGCTGCCATGTCACTGAAAACAGACAGGCAGTCTTCCTATGTTAACATGCCAGTGATGCTCTTCTGGGTCTTGTCTGAAAAGAGCAAGGTTTTGTACAGAAACCGCATCTATGATTCCTTGGAATATTTGGCTACACCGGCCACATCGACACATTAAAGACTGCTAAGTTTTTAAGAATGTGTCTAGGCGCAGGGTTCCTGCGGTCCCGAAACAACAATCACTTCAATCTACAAGGCAGGAAAGATGCAAATATTGACAGCCGGTCTGCTAGCCCAAGAGGACATGGACATTCAATTCCCGTTGGCCCCGGATGGATTCCCCGACAACGCGGCTCCAGAGGCAACAGCGGCTGCCCTCGCTGTTTTTGGTGGAGTCTGGCTGATCTCCCTTGTGTTCAGCCTCATCTTCATCGCAGGACTGTGGAAAGTTTTTTCCAAGGCTGGCAAACCGGGCTGGGCAGCGATCATCCCGATTTACAACATCATTGTCATGCTCGAAATCACGGGCAAACCCCTGTGGTGGATCGTTCTCTTTTTGATCCCAGTCG
>JAPOKD010000510.1 GCA_029977825.1 Planctomycetota bacterium
CCGGAATCTTTCTTCGTCAATGACATCAAAGCGGACCTTCATGATCCCGATACGGTTTATGCCTGCCTCGATGTTCACAAGGTGGGTGACTATCGCCCCTTGGTTGTCAGAAGTCGCGATCGGGGTCGCAGTTGGCAGTTAATGACAGGTGATCTGCCCAGCAAGCATCTTTGCTGGCGTATCGTACAGGATCACGTTGATCCTCAGCTGTTCTTTTTGGCAACTGAATTTGGAATCTTTACAACCTTGGACGCCGGTGAGAAATGGCACAAACTGGGCGGAGGCTTGCCCACAATTTCGTTCCGTGATTTAGAAATCCAGCGTCGCGAAAATGACCTGGTAGCGGCTTCTTTTGGACGCAGTTTTTACGTGCTTGATGACTACAGCCTGCTGCGTCACGTCACAGCCGATTCACTGACAAACGATTTACATCTGTATCCAGTCCGCCGAGCCTTCTGGTACCTGCAGGAAAACAAACTAGGTGGTCGAAAGGGGTATCAGGGTGACAGTCTGTATAACGCCGACAATCCTGACTACGGAGCAGTGATACACTACCACGTAAAGCAGGGCTGGAAGAGCAAAGCCGCCAAACGCAAAGAACAGGAAGACAAAGTCAATAGCGCCGGTGGGGACGTTCCGACAACAAGCTTCGAAGAACTGCAAGCCGAGGAAGATGAAGTCCCACCACGGCAATATCTGGACATCTCCGATGCTGCCGGCAACGTGGTAGCCCGACTTGATCTTTCGATCGGCAAGGGATTGCACAAGGTTGTGTGGAACATGCGATACCAGGGTTTGTTCTCACGTGGATCAAGTCCAATCGTCGCACCGGGAACATACGCGGCACAGGCCTATCGCAGCGAAGGGAATTCTACGACAGCCATTGGGAACAGGATCGAGTTTGAACTGGAAAGTATCATCTCACCCAGCTTGCCGATCCGCGACCGGGATGACGTGATCAAACAGTTGAAACAGATGGGGGTTGTGGCCAATCGGGCGCAGTTGTTGAACCGGCGATTGTCAGACCGTCTGAGCGATGTCAGCGACCTGATCAACCGCGTCAAGAACCATCCCAGAGGAACAGCCAAGCTGTTGGATCAGGCACAGAAACTACTGCTGGAACTGCAGACATTTGATCGGATGCTCAACGGCGATGAACTGGCAGATGGACGCTGGGCCATGACCAAACCGGGCATCAACCGACGTATCAGCAATGCCATCTACAGTGCAGCATCGGGGACCTATGGACCCACGAAGACTGCGCTGGAGCAGTTCAAGATTGGGAAGAAGCAATTTGAAAAGATGGAACCGAAGCTCAAAAAGCTAATCGATCAGGAATTCAAGTCGCTCCAGACCGAAATCGACACCGCGCAGATCCCGCGAATTGAGATCGAACTGGATTCAGGAGAGGATGAGGATTAGCCGTGGTTCCAAGCCTCAAGTGACATCCAAGAAACACGCGTTTGGACACAACAACATGTCTGTCGTTTGGCTAACGCCCCTAACGCGATGCCTCCAATTTCTTGAGTCCTGCACGACGGAAGTCGTTTCTGCCGAATTGGTTGCAAGACGACGCGGTCCGAGATCATCATTTGGTTGATGATGTCAAAGTTCAGGTAACTGGCCTTGGACGCAACGCGGCTCGGAACTTCCATCGATCAATCCCGCTCGTGCAACCCGAGTTCAGCCTGCACTTGTGGTGGGCCATTCACGCGATAACTATGGGGATCGCATATCACAAGCTGCTGGTTCAGCAACCTTCACACGCAACGGCAAGTCGTCAGCCAGTTTGTTGTCAGCCAGCTTTTCGTCCAGCAGACATCCACTATCGAACGCGGCGTCGCGTTCGACGCGACCAAGTGTCGCGATAGAAGTTGCGTACGAATGTATCTCGATCAGCCTCAACGTTTCGATAAATTCGTTGGGATGCTGGAGTGTATGGAGAGAATCGACGGGGAGATTGGCAAATTGACTTTCCGCACTGGTTCAGAGGCGTCTTGGTCACCAGGACGCTTCCTCAGCCCTTGAAGGCAGGTTCTTAGGTGTCTCTGTGATTGATGCTCAAGATCAAAATCTGCTTCAGGCGAGGCTCTGGTCCGTCTTCCCCACTCCTCGCGCGTTTCAGCGGCGTCGAGCGTCCAATGGTGGTGCTTCACAAGACCGGCTTAGCTCACCAGTCATTATTTGCTATCCAGCCGCGCCGGATGACAGTGAAGATTAGAAATGAATGGCTAGCAGCTTATGGAACCAAAACTTTCCAGCCACTACTGCAACCCTAACGGAGTACACTGTGGGCCTCCCCTTTCTTGCTACCCCATCTATTCCTGTCATTACTTATTGCTCTTATTCGTCGGACAAAACGGATCATGAAGAACGCACGATACATCTTGCCAGCTTTGGGCCTATTCGTTTTTGTGTCCTCGGCCGGGTCTTCAGCGAACGGAAAAGAGCCGTCTCGCCCAAATATCATTCTTCTGATGGGTGACGATCACGGCTGGGAAGAAGTCGGCTACAACGGACATCCGTATGTCAAAACACCATATCTCGATGAGATGGCCGCCTCCGGTCTGCGTTTGGACAATTTTTATGCGCAGCCGGTCTGCTCTCCTACCCGTGGAAACGTCCTAACTGGCAGGCACCCAAATCGCTATGGAACGTTTACTCCCGGCCGTTCCGTTCGGCCCGAAGAGGTCACTGTCGCCCATCTTCTTAGCGATGCTGGATACGCGACTGGGCATTTTGGAAAATGGCATGTTGGACCAGTCAAGAAAAGATCGCCTACCAATCCGGGGGCGATGGGTTTTGATGAATGGCTCTCGCATGACAACTTTTTCGAAATGGATCCATTTCTTTCTCGCAATGGCGGACCACCCAAAAAGTTCTACGGTGAGAGTTCGGAAATCCTCATTGATGAAGCCATCAACTACATTGAAAAGAAAAAACAGGCGGATGCTCCTTTCTTTACTGTCATCTGGTTTGGCTCACCACATGAACCCTACAGTGGTATCGAAACGGATTTGCTTCTCTATCAGGATCTGCCGGAAAAGTACAATGATGTCACAGTAAGTCTGACCTCCAATGAAACTGGAGAGAGAGTAAAGCGGCCATTACGTGACGTTTTGATCGAACGCTATGCCGAAATCACAGCCATGGATCGATCAATTGGAAAACTTCGCAATGCCCTCAAGACACTCGACCTTCGTGACAATACCGTACTTTGGTACTGTGGAGACAATGGTATTCCGCCGAGCGGTTTGAGGGAGTCCCGTTTTCGCGGCTGTAAAGGACAACTCTATGAAAACGGGATTCGAGTTCCGGGAATCATTGAGTGGCCCGCAGGAATCCCCGAACCGCGCGTCTCGTCTGTTAATGCTGTCACGTCTGATATCCTCCCAACGTTATGCCAATTGGCTGGCGCAACAACACCAGACGTCCCCTTGGATGGTATCAACCTGATGCCACTCGTGAACGGAACCATGCACGAACGGGGTGAACCGATCAAATTCTGGTATTTTCGAGGACATCAAGAGAGCGAGAAATCAGCAAGACCGTACATTGCTCCAGAACTTCAGCGTGGGACGACTCCGCTTGTGAAAAAAATGGGGGGACTCTTGACTCGGAACTTCAAGAACTTCCACCATCCTGAAATCAGGGAACAGGATTTCGTTGGTGCAAAAGCGATTCTCACAGATGACTACAAACTTGTCATCGATGGCGAGAAGGGTGTGGGTGTGGAACTGTTCGACCTCAAGAAAGACCCCAGCGAAAAAAACAACTTAGCCTCGGACCACCCTGAGATCGTGAAGCGATTGTCAAGAGAACTGCGTGATTGGCAAGGCGGAGTTTTGAAAAGCCTGATGGGACAAGACTACACTTCCAGGTCGCTCAACTCACAATAAACAAGTCGTGCGCAACATCTGGTCATGCGCGATCCCAGTCACGCGCGATCCCAGTCACGCGCGAACCCAGTCACGCGCGAACCCAGTCACGCGCGAGGCCAGTCGCGTTTCACACCTTCACAGACTTCTGGCATCCTCACTCGGCCGCTGCGCCGCTTTACCGTTCTTGGTGCACCCAGCCGCGATTGAACTCCAGCACGGATTCGTGAGCCGTTCGTTGCAAATAGGTCTTCACTTGGTCGTCAAAGACGACGGTGGGTTCTCCACCATCAGGATCTTTACCGTCCTTCAACTTGTTCTCGGTGACTGAGTTGAACGCGAGACCTTCTGGACTCTTGCCGGTTATCGCGGCATAAAAGAGGTTGGCGACCAGAAAGGCACACGTTTGATTCGGATGACCGTCGTTGTGATAGCGAAAGACGAGATCGGTGCCCACTTTGTCACCGTCGCCCATCTGAATGTTCTTGATCGCCAAGGGCACTGGAATCACGGCCTTCGGCTGCAAGGCGTTTGCCATCCGTAAGCCCACCACGGTGTCTCGCTCGGCGGACGACAAGTTGAACGGCCCCGTCACGGGGTCCTCGTTTTGCGTTTCGGGTGACGTCATATAGAGAATCACCTCGGCACCCTGTGTCTTCGCAATTTTGGCCAGTTTTGTAGCGTAGCGTTCATAAGCCTGATTCACCTCCCCTGAAACATCGCGCCAACTCTGCAGAACCACATAGTCCCATTTGGTTTTGGGATGATTCCGAAGCAGACCTTCATGATGCTTGATGGCTCGGGTGATGTGTTTGTGGATGCCTGAAAAGGGAACATTCGTCTTGCCGATGGAAGACCAGTGCTGATTCCATTCCTCGGGATTTGGGGGAGTGCCAGAATTTAGATATTCACGCATCG
>JAPOKD010000120.1 GCA_029977825.1 Planctomycetota bacterium
AGTAGCGAATACACCCTCCCCTGATCCACACATGTCCCACCTACCTGATGAAATCCGTCAGGCTTTAGAGAAGCCTGACGGAACTTCCGAAGAAACGATGCAACCGCTTGCGGAGCGGCTCGACGATGCTGTCCGCGCAGTCAACGAACGGCTTAACGAAGCCGTTGCTTTACTGCGAAAAAATTTGCGAAGCGAGGCAATCCAGGCTGCCAACCGACGCCCCAATGCAATGGAAGCAGCGGCAAGCCTTGACTTTCCAGAGCTGCCCGAGTGGGAGGAAATCCTCCAATTCCTCGGTATCGGTGTACCGCAACGTCTCGACCAGGACAAAGTCCAACAGCTCAATGAAGCGATTGTTGAAGGACAGCCAATCGAGGAACTGCTGAAACAGCATCGACGATTGGCAATCGCCAAGGCGCCTCTGAGTTGGCGGCTCAAAGTCTTGCGTCGCATCGCCGAAGTCGATGAGATGAATCCGATCTGGCTCGAGGACATTGAAAACTATGAGGCGGCGAGAAGGAAAACATTGGCTGACGAAGTAGAGGCAGCAATCAAAAGCAGCAACTTCTCTGCGATCGAGCGACTTTATGCGGAGTTAACCAAAGCCAACTGGACCACGCCTCCTCCCACGCAACTGGTCAATTCACTCAGGCAGGCTATCTCCCAACGGAAAATCGATGATCAGCTCACCGGGTTGAAACACACCGCGGAACAGTTGCACGCCGCATTCTCGGAATTCAATGAACCTGCGGCCAGAACACTGTCAGCGGAATGGCAGCGCAAATGTGAAACTTTCAGTCAAACTGTTCCATCAGACCTGCTCGAAGAGGTCGAGCCGGCGTTGACATGGCTTGCCGAACTGGACTCGTACGCAGCAATTGCCCAGCAGCGTGAAAAAGCCCTACTTGAGCTGGAGCACACCCTCGATTCACGGCGCGACTTACCTTCCCTGCAAAAAGCATTTACCAAGGCCAGCCGATTCGATGAACCGGTGCCACAAGCACTGGAACAGCGTTTTCGAAGCTCCGTAGAAGAGATTCAGCTTTCAGCAAAACGGAAAACGCAGCTGCGAATTGCTGCGATCGTAGCCGCTACCGTCCTTGTCGCGGCTGGCGTTGCATTTTGGCAATACCGCCTGCTTCAGGAAAAGCGTGTCACCGATGCTGTTACACAGTTCTCTGCACTGGTTGAAAGCAAGAAGACGAATGAAGCAAACGCATTCTGGGAACGGCTCAAGACACAGGATGCCGACCTCACACGCAAACCGGAATTGGTATCTCTGCATGGCCAATTGGAAGCTCAGCTCAAGCAGGAATCAGATCGAAAACAGGAGTTTGAAGGTTATCTGGCGCAAGCCGCCAACGAAGATCCTGCCCAAATCGATCAAACTGCCTTGGATGAAGCTGAAAAACTGGTTGTATCCGAAAGTGAGAAAGCAAGGGTATTTGAAATAAGGCAACAAGTTGAAGAGCAAGCACGCAAAGTTGCCGATGAGCAAACAGCCGCCGCATTGGAGGCTATTGCGAAGGTTCGCGACGAGATTGAAGCCTTCGAGAAAACTCCCCTTGAGGATTTGGATCTTGGTAGCATCAATACCCTGATTGTGACTCTTGATAACATTCCCCGTCTCTACCCTCGCAGATTACGAAGTGTCGACGGACAACTCAAAATCACGAAGTCACGCGCGACCTCGCTTGAAAGTTCGATCAAGGATGAAAGATCACGCAAAGCCCAGATGGAAGCCGCCAAACGACCACTGTTTTCCGCGAGAACGCTCACCGCATTTGAAAGCGGGCTGAGAACCTATAGCCGAGCAATTTCCCATACCACAGCGGGTAATGAGTACGAACAGTCGTTGAAAGAAAGCAGTCTCTGGAAAAAAGGCATGCAGTCGAATGAACTTCCCATAGAACTTCGGCGATCTTTGATCTCAGAACTCACGAAACCAGAAATAGCAGCACTGCAAGAACTACAGCAGACGATTGAATCGCAAACCACAATGAATCCCTTGCTCGACGAGTACAAAGCCATCACCAGTAGCATTGCCCTCGATGAGGGCGATAAATTGTCCGAACTCGCCAAGCTCAAGACAGCGGTATCACGTCTTCCAACCGGTCAGCTGATTACAATTGAGGCAACACCGGCTTCCGACGACGACAAGATCCTTCGCTACCTTGCCTATAATCGTGACTATCAAAGGATCGCTGAGAAATTAAAGAAGGAATCTCTGCTAGGAATTCGACACATTGCAGACGGTAGTGGCGGTATCAGCACGACAACCATTAAAGCGCCAGCCACACGAGTACACGTTGAACCTGGACGCACCATCACCTGGTTTCTGGCAAGGCTAGAAGAGAAGGAAAAGGATTTTGAAAGTAACTGGAGTGAGCTGCTGTACCTGTGTTATGACATTTCTACGCGTACAGACCTTGATTCCCTCATTAAGGAAGATCTGATCTATCGCGTGCTGCAGACTTGTGCCGACGGAAGCAGTGAAATAAGAGAAAAAATCGCCGAACCCCTCAGAATATTGAGAAACCGAGAGGGAACAAGGCAAACATGGGGAGCCCCCAAACCACCAAATGACAAATTGGACGAGAGCCTTCAAGCGGATGTAATCACGCCACTCGGAAGGTTGTACCAGCAGTTGAAACAGGAGGCTCCCGACCTGAAACAGGCGACAACACTTGAATATCGCTGGATTGGATTTCTGAACCGCGATTTGAAGGGTAAAATCACGGGCCGTGTCGTCAACAATCCACAAGAATCTGGACCGGTTTTCATCATGCGGGCCGCTACCGACAATCCGAGCAAAGTCGATATCGTCAACGTGGGACAATGGGAGTCCGGGACGCTGACACTCCAGGAAAATTCAAAGGAATTAAACGCGGGCCGCCCCCTTTTCTTCCTCAGCCACACGGATTAACAAATCGCGTACTGGTTTTCACTTCTCCATGCCCCACCATAAGCAAGCTTAATGTCTGACGAGAAATATTACGTCCGGTTCCGAGGAAGGACGCTGGGACCATTTGACGAAAGCAAAGTTCGCGATTTGATCAAACGCGGACAGGTGACGCGCATGCATGAACTGTCGCCTGACGGTGTGTCCTGGCAGAAAGCGGAAGCTTTCCCCGAGCTATTTGCCGTTGCGAGTCAGCCAGCGCAAAGTTTCGAGCAAACCAGCCAAGCCGAGGCTGTTGTGCAATCAGGCGATTCGTCGTCCGATGTGGCCGAATGGTATGCACACTTGAACGATGAAAACAAAGGTCCGGTAACGAAGACCCAACTCGCACAGTGGATCGCTTCAGGTGCCCTTACCCAGGAAAGCCTTGTCTGGAAAGAAGGCACAGAAGAATGGGAACCGGCTAACATTGCCGTGCCTGAGCTTTTCGCGGATAGTTCATCCTCAGGCCCCAATTTCGCTGCCGCACAGCAACTGGAACCCGCAGCCACAAGCTCCAAACCTTGTCCGTTCTGTGCACAACCGATTAGCAGCTTGGCCGTCAAATGTCCGCACTGTCAATCGATGCTTAACAATTTCTGCAGCAATTGCGGAACCCAGTGCGCAGCCAATCAGGCCGTCTGCCTGAATTGCGGTACAGCCATACAATCCAATGCCAACCAGGCAGTGGTGGTCGCGCAACCCACCATTGTCCAACCCAATGTTGTCGATAACACCCCCGTCTACGCGCAGGGGAATTACAACAAAACCACCGCTGCGATACTCGCGTTTTTCATAGGCGGCTTGGGAGCTCATAAATTTTATCACGGAAGTATTGGATGGGGCATCCTGTATCTTGTTTTCTGCCCAACCTTCATCCCGGCCTTGGTGTCCTTCATTGAAGGCATCATGTATTTAACAATGCCAGATGCAGACTACGATGCCCGGTATAATTTCTCTCCCACCGAACCGTTCAAGTGGTAAGGCAGATTTACCATCATTGCAGTTTCTTATGCGTCCGGAATCGGGTGCAGCGTAACCCACGCATCCAAGCCTTCCTCCATTAGCCAGCCATGCCCCAAACTCAACTTTCTGCGTTCCGAACCGACCTCGAATCGAGGGTAGGCATCAGTGCGGGAACCGGCACAGCCGTAAAATCGTGGTTCGCAGGAATCGTTGCTCTGGTTTTAACGGTACTTTTCTATGCCATCGTTTTTTTCCTTCCGAGCATCTCGTTCCGAGCAACAATGCTTGACCGTGGGCCAACGCAGTATGTCGCGGTTTTTCTTGGAATCTGGTGCGCCACCATCCTGCTTATCAAGCGTTCCAAGCTGAAGTTGCAACGTTCCGCTCTGGAGCATTCTGCTGTACCTGAAACCAGTGATTTCGTGCTTTCTTCGCAAACGGCCGACGAGCTGATCCGCAACATCTACAGTATCGCGGAGGATCCTGAGCGATTCGTTGTTTTCAATCGGATCCTGATTGCTGTCGCTAATCTCAAGAATCTGGGTCGGGTCTCCGATGTCGACGACATTCTGCGATCGATCGCTGAACGCGATGAATCTGCACAACAAACTTCATTTGCGATCCTGGGGGGGTTTCTTTGGGCGATCCCCGTGCTTGGTTTCATTGGAACGGTACTTGGTCTGGCTCAAGCGATTGGAACGTTTAGCGAGTTGCTTGACTCACAATCCGACCTGTCTGGCATTGTCGGCTCACTCAAGGAAGTAACTGGCGGACTCAGCACTGCCTTTGAAACCACACTTGTTGCGCTCGTGATTGCATTGATCGTTCAGCTTTGGGTGACAGCCCAAAAGAAGGCAGAAGAAGTGTTTCTGGATGATTGCAATGAATACTGCCTGAAGCAAATCGTTAATCGCATTAAAATTCTTCCGTTTGAGCAAGCACGGGAAATCTGATGCCAGCAAGTCCAAATTGCCGCCCCTTGCTTCCACAGCAGGAGTGTTTTCCGTGAGCCGACGAAACATTGGTCCGGGCGTCTCATTTTTCGCCTTTCAGGACATCATTACGGCTGTGGTAGGCATATTCATTTTGATAACGCTTACGCTGATTCTGGAACTGAATCAACGCGTTGAGTCAGCGTCGAATCCCCCTGACGACGCAACTCCGATCATTGACGAACAACAAATCATCGCGTTGGAACAACAGAGCACTGATTTGCAATTGCAGTATGACCAGCGTTTACAGCAGTTGAGTGAAATTTCAGAAATCACTGTCTTGAACCGCGATCAGAAAATGGAGGAAGCCAATGCCGCAAAAACTGCAGCAGAACAGCAGTTGGAAAACCTGAAGAAGATGGTCGCAGACATGGATGTGCAACTGGTCAATCAAAACCGAATCAATGCCTCCCTAGAAAGTGAAGCGATTCAATTATCAGCTCAGAAGAAAAAGATAGAGGAACTGGAAACAATCCTCGCGAAACTGGCAGACCAGAAAAATCAAATTAAAGGCAAAGAAGGGTTGTTGTATCGTGATCAGGTAGACACCACAAATTTTGTCTGTTTAATCCAGTTGAACGATGCAGGCGTGACAATCAAGGATGCCGCCAGCCAAACCGTCAAGCAACTCTCGACAGCACGTAGTTTCAAGTCCTGGCTCCAGACCAACACGGCACGCAATCGGCATTTCCTCATACTGATCGAACCCTCGGGAATCGATTTCTTTGAAACGATCCGGGAAGAACTTCAAGACCAGAACGCGACCTATGGATTTGATCCGGTTAAACGTGGACACCAGGCTGCGCTGACATTCGAGTGGGAGTCGACCCCATGAGACGCAGGCAAACGCAGACAGATAGCTTCGATTTGTTTCTTGACACCATTTGCAACACTTTTGGTGGCATCATTTTTCTGGCAATTCTAGTAGCCATCCTGATCCAAACACGAAGTGTGCTGCAACAACCAGACCAACGGGACCAGACAACTCAGACACCACAAGAAGCCAGACAGCTTGAAACGCGGCTCGCGGCAGCCGAATCGTCTGTCCAGAGACTGACGCTCGCCTTGAATAGCATGCCTGAGGCCAAGGTCAACGATGACTTTCGCGAGTACAGCAAGACCAAAGCAGAGCTTGCGGACATCGATCAGAACATTCAGCGTTTGATTGCCGCATCGAACGCGAAAAGCAAAACACTTGAAGAAATCATTTCTGAAAACGAAAAAATTGAAGAAGAGAACCGCAATGTGCCGGAGCGTTTAAAATCGCTCACAGAACTGGCCAAGCAAGAAGAGGCTGCAGTAGCCCAGCTCATCAACACAAAGCAAACGACACTAAAATTACCGCGGGAGCGAGAAAGCACGTCGGAATCCACACTGGCACTGCTCAAAGATGGCAACGTCTACCTTGCAGGAGAATTTGACGGTATTCGCGATGAATTCGATGGTCCACATGTCGACACGAAAAAAACCTTGGGTGGTTTTCGCGTCATCGCAAAACGAGGGCAGGGTGTTGACGTGGACAATTCCAATACCACTTCCTTCCTGTCAACAACTGCTCGGCAAAGAAAAATTGTGACACTTGCCTTATGGCCAGATTCATTTGGTACCTTTACCGAGCTGAAGCCAAAGCTCATCAACTCTGGCTTGCGATACCAGATCTGGTTTCAAACGCCAAACGAAGACTTGATCGTCAGTATCGGCGGAGGCGGTAGCGGTCGTGCCCAGTAAAGCCCCCAATAAATCAAACAATCCCTGACGCGAC
Source organism: Planctomycetota bacterium (assembly GCA_029977825.1). Classification (GTDB taxonomy): domain Bacteria; phylum Planctomycetota; class Planctomycetia; order Pirellulales; family Pirellulaceae; genus Rubripirellula. Next base: position 6,662 of record JAPOKD010000120.1, read on the forward strand.
AGTCAGTTGACGTCTTGTCGATAGAGAACCGCAGTTTTTTTCAACCCAGTCCCAACCTTTCTTCGAGACACGGACAGCCCAAACGTAACATGTTGGTGTGATCGTCGAGGAATCAAGAACGTGAGGCTACACGAGATGCAAATTCAATGTGGAAGTTGTGGTAAACAAATGACGATGCCCAGTTCTGTAGCGGGCAAAAGCGTTCGCTGCGCATGCGGCCAAGTCCTTCAGGTTCCCAAAGCACCGGGAGCAGTGGCCTCCGCAAATCCAACCAATCCCCAGGCACAAAGGGCAGCTCCCGCATCACCCCCCACCGAGTCTTACTGGTGGTTGATGACCTATATCAAAATCAACCGGATCCTTGGTTACATTTTTGGGATTTTGTTGATCATTGGTGCCTTCTTGATAGTGCTCGGTAATGTGGCGCTTATCACACAACTCTTTGAGCTTCCGGTCGGGGAATTTCTAGTTGGCTTGCTAACCATGATTCTTTCGTTCGCTGGCTATGTACTGGTAGGCTTCGTCTACTTGGTAATCTGGTTTGCATCCGCCGATTTTCTTCGAGCTGTTGTCGAAGTTGCGGAGAATACTCGACGAATCAAGTAGACACGCTCAGCAGTTTGCCTGCACCAGTGAATTGAAAATGCTGAAGTCTTGTGATCGTCCATGCCAGGGAGGCAATGGCTGTGGAACCGTCGCCAAAACACGGCCAAATCGTGTTTGTCATACTCATCCTAGCCGCAACCGCTGTCGCTGCGGTCCCATCGGAACCTGCGCAGATTCAACTCAAGATCGAACCACTCGGATCGATCTCAGGTAGCAACCGGTGGGATTGGTGGCAGGCCCGCACTGGCTATCTTCCCGGCAAAACGCCGTTGTGGGTGACCACGATGTCAGAAACAGGCAAGACAACAAGTCACGACTTTCACGACATCTATCAATCCGTGAGCCGCGACCGGGGCAAAACGTGGTCAGCAGCAAAGCGGATCTCATCTCTTCAGCGGCGGCAAGAAGAGGATGGGTATCAAGTCGCGCCAGGTGACCTGTGGCCGAGCTGGCATGCATTAACCGACACCCTGTTAGCCACTGGCAAGACGTTCAATTTTCGCGATGGAACAAAAGAAGACTACCTGCGGGAAAAAGTTTCCTACGCTGTGATGGAACGTGGAAAACCCTGGGGGCCACTCCGATTTCTTGATCTCCCTCAGCGAGATCATGCGGGTTACCCAATCATCGCGGCGAATGCTGGATGCACGCAACGATCTGACCTGGCTGATGGAGATGTCCTGCTGCCAATCCGCTACGCTCGAGATCCTAAAAACCGAAACTACACAAGCACCATTGCCCAATGCTCATTCGATGGAAAGCAACTCAAATACAAACGGCACGGGACGGAACTCAACATCCCTCAAGGTCGCGGCCTCTATGAACCCTCACTCACAGCATTCGATGGAAACTATTTCCTGACGCTTCGCGCAGATCATTCTGCATTCGTCACTCGAAGCAAGGATGGCCTGAATTTTGATGCAATCAAAGAATGGAAATTTGATGATGGAACACCATTAGGCAGTTACAACACGCAGCAACATTGGGTGACGATCGGGGGCGGGTTATTTCTGGTTTACACCCGTCGCGGCGCTGACAACGACCACATCATGCGGCACAGAGCACCGCTATTCATTGGCCAGGTCAACCCGGAAAAACTGCAGGTCATTCGCGATACAGAACGAATACTGATTCAGGAAGATCATGCCACCCTGGGAAATTCAGGTATCTGCCGTATCAGCAACACGGAATCATGGATTACCTGCGGGGAAGGGCTGCTGAGACTCGGAAAACGCAAAGGACAGAATAATAAAATTATTTGCGTCAAAATCACGGTGAAACCAACACTCTGAAAGAAATAATTGCTTGGCGACGCTGACGAGATTTCTCCAAAGCCAGTTTTCGCCAGACAAGACGATTTGTTTTTTACTCCAAAGCCGTCTCGGTGCCCAAACTGCACGAGTGCATGGAAGGCAGCAAAAGGTTTTAATGGGAGCTTGAAAACCTGTTTTCGCGTTGCACCAATGAGACCAGCCTGAGTCATTTCAAACTGCGTCCAAGCCTATGAAAAGCATTCCCCCGCTACCAGACCGGGTACTGAAAAGGTCTGAGCTCCCCCCCCCACTTCCATCATCAGGGGCTAATCCTGAACAGGATCCGCTACCAAACGCCCATCCGCACAAAAAACCTGCGGTCGGAATTCTGATGCTATGTATATTCTTATCGTTATGTTTCTTATTGAGTGCATTCGCCGTCCTTAGATTCCTTGTTTCCTCTACGGAACAACATCATGCTGAAAACGAGAAGGTGGTTCCAACGCCTGCAATAGAAAACAGGCCAGTCGCAACCACAGGGCATACTACCAGCGCGGGCGGTAATAGGGAAAACGGGACCAACACGCACGCACAACAAGAAGTTAAGAGTGATTCTCAACCCGAAGAAGCCAAGGTAAATGAAACATCGGAAACAGCAGTCGCCGATGACAAACCAACTAGCAAAGTCACCGAGACAGAAATGAAGTCAGAAGCTGAGCTTGGGGTAGCGAATGATAAGGAAAAACCGGAGATGGATTCCGAATCAGAAACAAATACTAGTCCAGATCAGCAAGGCACCTCAACACCACAGGAACAAGAACCTGAAACGCAACCACCCCCACCCGTGGCTTCGCCACAGACGCCCCGCAGACTCAACACCGGAACCGTAAAGAAGACATCAGAACCGGAAGCCCAAGGCAAATCCTCAAGCGGGGAAAACAATGCAGGAACTCTACCGGGTGACCCAAAAGAGTTTAGCGACAGGGTAGAACGTGAAGGAGGAAAAAGCGGTGAATTTCAAATCACACTCATCTGGAATAACATCAATGATCTTGACTTGCACTTATTCTGCCCTTCACGTGAGCATATCTATTACGGGCACACCAACTCCAAATGTGGAGCTGCGCTGGATATCGACATGAACGCAAGTCATCTCAGCCGCTCTTTTAAGCCAGTCGAAAATATCGTTTGGGCTGGTTGTATTCCGGCGAGTGGCAGGTATGCCGTCTGGGTTCAACACTTCAATACACATGGTGGCAGGAATCCGACGGCTTTTAAAGTTTTGGTGAAGCAGGCCGGAAAAACAAGAACCTTCAGTGGACGACTGAGACCTGATGAAGAGAGATTCATTACCTTCCTGCAGGTTCCCTGAGCGGTGTAGCCAAGTAAATAGAACGAATCAGGTCCCGTTTCTGTTGCACGCCATTATCCATCTCAAGCGACCGCTTCCAGCTAAGGCACCGATAACACATTCACCTGCTCGAGATCGCATGCTACACGGCAAGTTCAAATTCTCCTATTCAGACAGATCGATATTACTCAGAATGAAACGGCAGCAAGTGTCACTCAGACACTTGTCTATTCAAGCTGGCTCCAGACCACTCATCGTTCCTGTGCTTGACACGAAGTGGTCAATTTCCAGTCCAAGCTTTTGAGGCATGGATACGAACAGATTTGTGAGGGGGTAGTTATCCCGTTGATCAAATGCCAAGTGCTGGCCATAACGGAAACCACCGCCCGCTACCAGGTTCGGCATATTTCGCGTATCGCGCTTCCCGGCGTCACCGAGGTTGGATCCGAATAGTGGCCTGCCCCCACGGACGGTCCCAGCTCTTAAGTCAGTAACTTGATCATACTTTTTCCAGAAGCACGCGCCTTCTGGAACGTAGCGGAAGCAGCCATGTGTTTGCTGGAGAGTCTCTGGTGCCGGGGCAGATGGCCCAGTACAAAGTGTGGGCGGATCGTGTTGTGATTGATTTGCAACATTCGATCAGCACATTTGCCTCAAACGTAGTGTCGACGATTTCTTCATTAGTAGCTCGTCACGCAGCTCCCCCACGGAAGGATTCGATGTAGCCGTTTTCCCGGATAACGTCGAGCTCCCGCCTCTGCAAGAAGTCGTTTGAGTTGAGCCTGCTCCTTCTCAACCTCTTTCTTCCTCTTACTCATGGTGATGAGCGGACCTTCGTTATCATAGAATGTATTAAGCATACGAATAGAGTTGACATCCCCTAGCTCCTCAAGCTTGGATAAGTTCTTAA
>JAPOKD010000515.1 GCA_029977825.1 Planctomycetota bacterium
AGATGAAAATACGAAAGTTAGCATCGGTAGCTACTGCTGAAACGATGAAGCCGGTTGCGAATAGATGCACCGCGGCAGAACCGGAGTCGGCAAAATGATGTCAGGATATTTGGGCAATCGTGGGAATTCGGAAAACCGCCGAAATCTTTGAGGCCCAACGTTTTCTCACGTGCTTTTTTGTGTCGTTTTTATGGCAAGAGTAGCAAAATAGACGGGTAGGAATTCCGAGATAGGGTCGTTATCGCTAACGTCTTCAAACAAGTCTGCGAGGATGAAACCTGATTTTAGTTGACCGGTGATAAGATCCTCGAGCGAGTGGCTGCGCATGAATGGTTCATTCGTGCTACGCAGTTTCTCCAGCTCCGAAGTTGTGAGGTGGGTAGTGTCACTGTAGGGAAGTTTGTGCCGGACGTGAAATTCATTCTGAGCTAATTTGTCTTCGTCAAAAATGAATCTTGCGGGATTGGTGAATCCACATAGCAATCGACCACCAGGCTTCAGTACACGGTAGCTTTCTTTGAACACACGATGTGTGTCTGAAATGAAGGACATGGAACAGGGATTGAAGATCAAGTCGAAGGAGTCCGGTGGGAACTGAGACAGGTCACGCATGTCACCAAGAACCGCGGTAATTGATAAGCCTTCTCTGCGCGCAACAAGTTGGTCTTGCTCAAGTTGCAGAGGAGAGTTGTCAAGCACTGTAACGCGGGCCCCCGCCGCAGCAAAAATAGGAGCTTGCTGACCACCGCCAGAGGCAAGCCCAAGAATGTTCAGGCCAGCGATGCTGGGGAACCATGACTTGGGAACATGTTTCTGCGGGGTAAGCACAACGTGCCAGTCACCATCGCGAGCGGCGGCAATGATCTCTTTCGAGACAGGGATAGTCCACTCATTCCCTTGTTCCACTTGTTGGTCCCAAGCGGCACGGTTGTACTCTGCGTAGTCCATCAATTCCCTGACGTTTGCTTTAGCTGTTCTGTTGCGCGGCTCGCATTCCAGTATTGCCCTGCTGCCGGTGCGTGACCGCTTTGAACCGTGAACGCGTGGTTCTTTCAGTTCGAGTTACAGGCCTCCATGTTAAGCCGTACGTGTTCTGCCTGTGAGTGGCTTCCATGTTGGCCGCGATTGTCCAGTTTCACGGGTTGTGTTCAAAGTGATGGCGCTTGGGTGTTGGTTGTTGCGTGATTCCGAAGCTCAGGAATTTTGTTTTTCGATTTCCTAAGTCCTTTTCTGAAAAGGATTTGTGTCACTTCGGTTTTTTTGTGGGATCCGTTGGTCCGTCGAGCGGCATGGTCGCTGCATTTGTGAAGGTCATTCAAACCCCTGCCGTGAAACGCGAGTTGTGGGAGCCGAATGTCGGGATGTGATGCCCGATCACGACCAGTATCAAAACAGCAAGAACACAAACCGGAGAATGAAGATGACGCATTACAATTCCACAATGACGCAAACACGCAACGGGATCCGAAGAGCTTTGACACTCGGGTTAGTCCTTCCGGGTTTGCTTGTATTCAGCCTGTCGGCACAGGCTCAAACCTCCAAATTTTCAACATCGAGGAAAACCGCATTTGGGACGACTAAAGCTGTCTCGCCTTCCAAATCGAGTTCACGGTTGAACGTTGCCAAGCCGAGCATCGGAATTCGCAGTTCGGTTTCCAACAGCACAAGCGTGATTGGGTCACCTTCAAGTCGTTCACGTTCGAATGGTTTGTCAAGCAAACTGCCAACGCTTCAGTCCAATGGTTCGTCACCGAACCGAGTCATTGGCGATTTGCGATCTGGGCCGACTAACCGCGAGAGTATTCGTGGCGGAACAAATAGCTTGTTGCCATCGACACTTGGAAGTCTAGGGCGTGTACCTGATTCCGTTCGCGCAGGCACCGATTTGGGTAGTAGCATTCGCAACGGTCGCATTGGAATCACGCGTCCGCCTAAACCGCCAGCAAACTCGGGGCAGCAAGGAGGGCGATTAACCAACCCCGGGGTTAAGCCGCCGGAGCGGAATTTTCTACCACGCCCCCTGACGAAATTTCCCATCGATATTGGTAAGGGAATCACACCAAAACCCGTACCTGATCTCGGAAAGCTTCTTCCAGGACGTAAGGGAGGATCACCCGTTGTCACCAAGCCGGGGACTTTACCCAGTATTAAGGAAAGTAATCGCAAGTTTGAAAATATTCTCGGTAGCATCAGTAAGGTGCAACCTAAGCCACTGAATATCAAGGATCTTGCGAAGGATTTGCCCAAGCTTAATCTGCCGACCAAGGACAGGCCCGAGTTGAACTTGAAGCGGCAGGAGATGGTGATGGGTGCCAGGAAAACCATGGCTCACCGTTTCGGATTCGGCGCAGGTTGCCACTGGTGGGTTGATCTGTTGTGTGGCTGGCACTGGCAACGACACCGCTGCCACTGGGTAGATCTGTGTGCAGTGCCCGGATACTGGTCCTGTTGGAGACCCTGCCATTATCGGGTTGTGTGGTGTCCTACAATTCATGGACATGCTCGTTCAGCATGGTACTTCGGGATTGACAGCTTCCTCATTCCGGACATGCATGCTCTTGGTGTTCATGAGGTTTCACCCTACTCACCAGCTGCGATGGCTGGGCTGCAACCTGGCGACATGATTCTGAGTGTCAATGGCTACGCATTTGATAATGAATCGGTCTTGCCTGAGATGATTCAGACTTCGGGTGGTGTCCTGAATCTGGAAGTTTACCGCGAAGGTCTGGAAGCACCGATGGTTGTTCAAGTGCGTCTGCGACGTCTGCGAATCACTACCTACTAGGGAGTGAGGCAGTGATTATCCAATAAAAACCCAATGCAAGCCTGCGTTGGGTTTTTTTGTGCAAGCACACTCACAGGGCGTCGCTTGGATTGATGCAGTTTTGATCGGTATGGGACAGGATCAGTGATGGTGTTCTCTGTGCAATTCGCAACGCTTGTTTCTGCGCAACTTGGGCATCGCAGTCCAGTGAGGACGAGTGTCTTGTTGAATCGAGTGCTGTCAGCCTTCGTGAGATCGTTTGCCGGGCAAACGCCTGCAACTCTGCTGACCTGAAACAGACGCTCTTTTTGACTGAATCCTGCGTGGCGTTTCCACTTCTCTTAGACAGGTCTGGCAGCCGCTCGATCAGCTAACCAACCACGGATTCGGTGTCAGGCGTTCAAGCACTTTTTGTATTCAGGCTGCCCGGCGAGGGTGATTCTGGCCCGACGGACGTTGTGCTGTCGCTACGTTGTTCCGATGGGATTCCCTGTGGATTCTCAGTTCCTGGTCCTGACTTTTTGGTGTGTGAATTCTGACAGGTTCATCAGTCATGGGTCTGGTTCCAGCAGGAGCACGATGGTGCTTTCGCAGCTGCAGGAATGCCGCACCAAAAAGCACAGTGATCGCAGCGACGGCACCAAGAAGCTGTATCAATCGCCGAAAACCGTGGTCGATCAGATCGCTGCCGTGTTTGGCGATGTCTGTGATCTTTGAATCCACGACTCGGTCCATTTTGGCAAACGAATCCTCGCTAAGTTGCATCAGATCGCTCGTTGCCGCGATTCTTTGTTCTTCGACAGCCTTTAGCACGGTATTCCGTTCGACTTCAATTTGTTCCATGACTGCAATACGTTCATCTTGAAAGTTGTTGAGTGTTTCAGATCGCATTTTTTCCAGCGTTTCCATCGTTGCGATTCGTTCCTCAGTGATCGCATCATTGAGGAGATTACGCTCGCGTTCTATTAAACGTGGTATTGCTTGTGTTGTGTCGGCAATAGTCGCTACACCGTTGGCTGCCAAACTCATGTTTTGTAATGATGCAATCACCGCATTGCTCTGAAGCGTCTCCATGATCATCAGTTCCCCATTCCAGCGTGCCTGCTTGGGAAGAAACTCTGCGTACATGGATGAGAGTCTTTGCAGTTGATCCAGTTGCTGATCGATATCGCCAACAACTCCCAGTAACTCAGGACCCTTGATTTCGATGCTGTCGATGTATTGGGTATAGTTGGCGGTGATTGATGCTCGTTGGAAATAGAGATCATTGATCGGGTGTTCACGCGCGAATGTATTTGCAAACGCTTCGTTGACGGGCAGGTCATCACCGATCAGGTCCAGGACTGCTGTCATGATGGTTTCGATTTCTTGTGTTGCTGAGATAGCAATCGGTTGCGATTCACCAAAGAGTTGGGAGTCGCTCGATTTTTCGAAGAGACCGAGAGATTGTTTGTTTAGAATCCAGATGTCGAAGTAGGCCCCCAGAGGATCCCGACGTGAGGCAGCCTGAAAACATGAGGCGATGCTGTTCATCTTCCACATCAGCGCGTTCTTGCGTACCTGCGGATCATTGTTTTCCGCGATGATCTGATCCGCAGCCAGTTCTACTTGACTCGAATACTGAAGAACGAGATCGTCAAGTACGATGCGCAATTGGCGTGACGAGACTTTCGCATTGGGGCTTTCCTGTTCCAGCAATCCATCACTCGATTGCAGGGTTTGGCAACCCAGTGCGGCGAATGGCAGAATGAAAAACAGCACCCACGACGGTAAGGTTGCTAGTCGAAACATAAAGTTTCTCTAGCAGGATTCCAGAAAATCAGCAAGCGAAATCACGGACTACTGTGAATCACTCTAGGTTTGGATCGGGTTGCTGGGGTTTGCTATCACTTCTGAGGGGCGCGGGTATCCAGTTCAAACGAAGTCACCAATCCGTTGGTCTCATAGCTAAATCGCGCTGTCAGGTTGGCAGATTCCACTTGCTGAATCCGAGCGTTGGCG
>JAPOKD010000074.1 GCA_029977825.1 Planctomycetota bacterium
TGGCGACCCTGTCCATGTTGGCGACCCTGTCCATGTTGGCGACCCTGTCCATGTTGGCGACCCTGTGAACTGAGTTGTGGATATGCGACGAGTGAGGCAGGGAAACGATTGGGGGTGTTGGGTGCTTGGTCTTGGGGGCTTGGCTTGATGCCCAGTTTCCATCGCGTTCCCTTGCGGGCAGGAGGTCAAGCTATTTCGAGTAAGAGATGCGAGCCGGAGGGCTGGGGCTGTAGGTCGCTATCGAAGCGGATGCCGACGATTTTTTTTGAGAGAGATTCTGAAAACGCAGGATGTGGTGAAAGTTGGGGTGAATCCGAGTCTGCAGAGCGTCGACAGCCAGCCGTAATCGGGAGAAAAAATAAATTTTTTTGCGATAAGGGTGCATTTGTTCCTGCTAAGAAATCGTTAAGGTGCTGATCGCTCCTTAGTGAGAAAAAATTGGATTTTTTTTGTGTTGAGTGCTCTGGTTGCCGGCATGCGGTCATTGGCGGCTTCGGAAGTCAATCGGATCCCGTGAAAAGCAGTTGTTATCAGGCCAGTGCATTATTCGGGCCAGATCTCGAAAGTTGCCCTTTTCGGAAATTGGGCGATCTGTTAATTTTCCTGAGTGATCATCGGCCAAGTGTTGCGTTCTTCGTCTTTCTCTACCCCCAATTCTCCCGCTCGCCGCCCCGGAACGCCGCGACAGGGATCGGTAGAACTGTGTCCTCCCCGCTCAGAAACAACCTTCGAGCGAACAGGTGTGCGCTGAACTTGTAAACATTGCCGCTGTCCCGGTCAGCGTTACCCAACGCCGGCCTGTATGAACCAATTGGCCTTCCACGGAGTTTTCCCACACGATGGCAACCACGAGTCAACGTCGACTTGAGCCGACTAGCGTCCGACACTTCGGAACTGGTCTCGGCAATTTCGAACTACCCGATCTTACGGCTCTTCAAACTGTTTCCTATGCAGCCTTCCTGCAGGCCGACGCTGATGCGAAGCAGCGGAAAGCACACGGCTTGGAGTCGGTTCTCCGGGAAATTTTCCCGATCAGCAGTTACGACGGGAACACCACACTGGAGTATCTGCACTACGAACTCGGTAAGCCACGCTATACCAGTCAGGAGTGTCGTCAATTACGACTGACTTACGGGCGACCGTTGCGGATCTGGCTCCGTTTGAATCGAGAGGAGCCGCACGAGGAAGAGGTCTACCTCGGTGACCTGCCCATCATGATGGGCGGTGGTGAGTTCATCATCAACGGTGCAGAGCGTGTTGTCGTCAGCCAGTTGCATCGCAGTCCCGGTGTCGACTTCGTGCTTGAGCAGGACACGACTACCGACCGCAAGTTGCCAAGTTGTCGTGTGATTCCAGAGCGTGGTTCGTGGATCGAGGTGAACGTCACAAAGAAAGATGCGCTCACCGTCCGCATTGACCAAAGTGGCAAGTTTGCAGCAACCACATTGCTGCGGGCGATGGATCCCAGTCTTTCTACAGATGCCGATCTGCTGAACGCGTTTTACGAAACAAAGACAGTAAAAATCAGCGGTGGACGGAGTGCTTCGAAAGTCGAGGGCATGATTGCGGTGGACGACGTTGTCTATCCCAGTGCTTCCGATCGTGCGGGTGAAATCATTGTCGAAGCAGGCCACCGTATCACCAAGGATGTCTCCGAAACCATCTGCACAGCCGGTGTGAAAAGCATCGAAGCAATGGAATCTCCCAAGATTCCGTTGATCTTCAACACATTGGCGGAAGACAACACCGCCAGCCACGAAGAGGCGTTGCTCCGGATTTATCAGCGTCTTCGCCCTGGTAATCCGCCGCAACTTGAGAAGGCACGAACTCTCTTCACAGAGAAGTTCTACGATGAAAACCGATATCGCCTTGGAAAAGTTGGTCGCTTCCGTCTCAATCGCAAGTTGGCATTGGATGCCAAAGAGACTGAGATGACGCTTCGTCCTGAAGACATGATTTCGGCCATTCGTTATCTGATAGATCTTTTCGATGCCGATAGCGACGCCGAGATTGATGATATTGACCACCTTGGCAATCGTCGTTTGCGAACCATTGACGAGTTGGCAAGCGAAGAGTTGCGTAAAGGTTTCTTGAAGCTGCGTCGTACCGTTCAGGAGCGAATGAGCATCAAGGACGCGACGGACATGACTCCCCGTTCTTTGATCAATCCGAAAAGTGTTTCGGCTGCCATCGACTACTTCTTTGGTCGCGGTGAGCTTTCGCAGGTGGTTGACCAGACCAACCCCTTGAGTCAGTTGACGCATGAGCGTCGACTTTCAGCACTGGGGCCTGGCGGTTTGAATCGTAAGCGTGCGGGCTTCGAGGTTCGCGACGTGCACATTTCTCACTATGGTCGAATTTGCCCGATTGAGACACCTGAGGGTACGAACATCGGTTTGATCAGCTCGCTGGCGATTTATGCCGGCGTTGACGACTACGGCTTCCTGATCACTCCCTATCGCCGCATCAAAGGTGGGAAGGTCACGGATGAAACTGTCTGGTTGCGTGCTGATGAGGAAAGCGAGTCTTACGTTGCTCCTGCCGACACTGAAGTTAACAGTGGCGCTCTGGTTGCAGGGCCAAATATGATTGCCCGTTTCCGAAGTGACTTCGAAATTGTCCAACCGGAACAGGTGGATTACATGGACGTTGCTCCTGCCCAGATGGTAGGTGTCTCGGCCGGTTTGATTCCCTTCCTTGAGCATGACGATGCGAACCGGGCATTGATGGGGTCCAACATGCAGCGGCAAGCGGTTCCGCTGCTGGTTGCCGAACCGCCGATCGTGGGAACTGGAATGGAGCGGGAAGTCGCTCGCAACAGTGCCATGGTTGTTCGTGCAAGACGCAAAGGCACAGTGACCTACTGTGATTCAACGCGAATCGAAATCGGTAGCGATCATTATGACCTGAAAAAGTATCAGGGCCTCAATGAGCGCACCTGTCTCAATCAGCGGCCTATCATCAAGTTGGGTGACAAGGTCGAGCGGAACCAGATCATTGCTGATGGTGCGGCCACTCGAAAGGGTGAACTCGCCTTGGGGCGTAACGTCCTCGTCGGCTTCATGTCCTTTGATGGATTCAACTATGAGGATGCGATCATCATCAGCGAAGAGTTGGTGAGGAACGATACCTATACTTCGATTCACATCGAGGATTTCGATGTTGAGATTCGTGAGACCAAGTTGGGGCGTGAAGAGTTCACACGGGATATCCCGAATGTGTCGGAAAAAGCTCTTCGTAACCTCGATGATGCCGGAATCGTTCAGGTCGGAACCTATGTCAAACCCGGGGATATCCTCGTCGGTAAAGTCAGTCCAAAGAGCAAGACGGAACTGACTCCTGAAGAAAAACTGTTGCACGCGATCTTCGGGCGTGCGGGTGAGGACGTGAAAAATGATTCCCTGGAGGTTCCATCCGGGATTGAAGGGATCGTCATTGATACGCAGAAATTCTCACGCCGCATGAGTCTTTCGGAAGATGAACGAAAGATTTTCGAGAAGGAATTGAAAGATGTTGAGACAGAAGGCAATGTTGAGATAGCGAGCACGTTTGAGGCTTTGATCAGTGAACTTGAGGAGGCCGCAGGCACCAAGTTCAAAGATGCAACTGGAACGCCACTGGCTGATGGTCAGGATCCAAAGTTTGTAGCAGAACGAGCTTGTTCTTTCCGGTTTGAACACATCCTCGATCAAGTCAAGGATGAGGCCAAGAAGAAAGAAGTTGAGCGGATCTATGATCAGCAGTGGACAAACGTCGAAGTGTCCATTGATGTTCGTGACCGAAAACTGAACAGCATGAAGCGTGGTGATGAGCTTCGCAGCGGTGTGTTGCAGATGGTCAAGGTTTACATCGCGACCAAGCGGGTCATCAGTGTCGGTGACAAGATGGCAGGACGACACGGTAACAAGGGTGTGATCGCCAAGATCCTGCCCATCGAAGATATGCCATTCCTGCCTGATGGCACACCGATTCAGATCATGTTGAATCCACTGGGTGTTCCCAGTCGTATGAATGTGGGGCAGATTCTCGAAACGCATCTCGGTTGGGCCGGTGCCAAGCTTGGTTTCCAGGCGATCACGCCTGTATTCGATGGTGCATCCGAAAGCGATATCAACAAGTGTCTTGATGAGGCTGGGTTGCCAGCTCACGGCAAGATTCGCCTGCGGGATGGTCGTACCGGCCGTCCAATGGAGCAGGAGACGACTGTCGGTTACATCTACATGTTGAAACTGCACCATCTTGTCGATGACAAGGTTCATGCCAGGAGCACCGGACCATATTCACTCATCACCCAGCAGCCTCTCGGTGGTAAAGCCCGCTTCGGTGGACAACGATTCGGCGAGATGGAGGTTTGGGCGTTGGAGGCATATGGTGCCGCCTACATCCTGCAGGAACTCTTGACCGTCAAAAGTGACGACGTTGAGGGACGTACGAAAATCTATGAGTCGATGGTCAAAGGAGAGAACACACTGGAGGCGGGAACGCCGGCCAGCTTCGATGTTTTGACCAACGAAATTCGGGGTCTTGCACTCAACATGCAGCTCGAGAAACGACCGATCTAGGTCAGTTGCATCGGTTGCAGAACCCATCCGTAAATCAGGTTTTCAGAAAATTGCCACGACTAGGGCAGAGCGAACAGTGAATCATTTTCAACAAGGTTTGTCCTAGTCAGATATCACGCCAGAAGAGTCTCAGTCACGGAAACGGCCGCCACAGGCCGACCAGGAGCACAACAATATGTCGATTGGCGAATCCAACAGCTACGATCGCATCAACGATTACGCATCAGTTCGGATTTCACTGGCTCGTCCCCAGGACATCAAGAGTTGGTCATTCGGGGAAGTCAAGAAGCCTGAAACCATCAACTACAGAACATATCGTCCCGAGAAGGATGGCCTGTTCTGCGAACGCATTTTCGGACCTGAGAAGGACTGGGAGTGTGCCTGCGGCAAATACCGTGGAATGAAGTACAAGGGCATGATCTGTGATCGCTGTGGAGTGAAAGTCACTCACAGTCGCGTTCGCCGCAAGCGAATGGGGCACATCGAGCTCGCCGCTCCAGTGGTGCATATCTGGTTCTTCAAGGCCATGCCTTCGCGGCTTGGGAACCTGCTGGATATGAAAACCAGTTCTCTGGAGAAAGTAATCTACTTCCAGGATTACGTTGTGATCGATCCGGGCACAACGGAACTTGAGCCACAGCAATTACTCACGGAAGAGGAGTACCGCGCTGCCCGTACTCAATATGGTGAGGGCAGTTTCGAAGCGGACATGGGGGCCGAGGCTGTTCGGAAATTGCTCAATAAACTCGATCTGGTCCAACTGTCCGAGCGGTTGCGCGTCGAGCTTGATGAGACGGGATCAAAGCAGAAAAAGAAAGACCTGATCAACCGGCTGAAGATTGTTGAGTCGATTCGCGACAGCGACAACCGTCCCGAGTGGATGGTGCTCGATGTGATCCCAGTGATCCCACCGGACTTGCGCCCTCTGGTTTTGCTGGATAGCGGGAACTTCGCAACCAGCGACCTCAATGATTTGTATCGTCGAATCATCAACCGCAACAATCGCTTGCGGAAGTTGGTTGACCTGAATGCACCCGAAGTCATCATCCGCAATGAGAAGCGGATGTTGCAGCAGTCCGTTGATGCTCTGTTCGATAACAATCGCTGCAAGCGACCCGTATTGGGTTCGTCGAATCGACCGTTGAAGTCCCTGACCGATATGATCAAGGGAAAGCAGGGTCGTTTCCGTGAAAATCTGCTGGGCAAGCGTGTTGATTATTCCGCTCGAAGCGTGATTGTTGTTGGTCCGCGATTGAAATTGCACCAGTGTGGTCTGCCCAAGAAAATTGCGCTTGAACTCTATCAGCCGTTTATCATTCGACGACTGAAAGAACTCGGTCACGCTGATACGATCAAGTCGGCCAAGAAAATGTTGGAACGCAAGGATGAGGAAGTCTGGGACATCCTTGAGCAAGTGATCACAAATCACCCCGTGTTGCTGAATCGTGCTCCCACACTGCACCGCATGGGTATTCAGGCGTTTGAGCCAACTCTGGTTGAAGGAAACGCCATTCACCTGCACCCACTGGTCTGCAAAGGATTCAATGCTGACTTCGATGGTGACCAGATGGCGGTACACCTGCCACTGTCAATCGAAGCACAGGTCGAGTCGCACACATTGATGATGAGCACCAATAATGTGTTCGCACCTTCCAATGGAAAGCCGATCATGAGTCCTTCGCAGGATATTGTGATGGGTTGTTATTACACCACCGTCGAAATGCCTGATCAGCGCGGTGAAGGAATGGTGTTTGCTGGATACGACGAGGTTGATCTTGCTTTCGCTCAGGGTGTATGTGCCCTGCATGCAAAAATCAAAATGCGTCTGCCCAAATTCCAGAGACTCAAGACCGATGACGATTCCGGTAAATATGGCGACGTCATTGAAACCACGCCTGGTCGCGTGCGGTTCAATGAAATGCTTCCCGACGGAATGGACTTCTACAATCAGGCGATGCGTAGTGGTGACCTGGCTGGAGCCATTAGTGACTGTTACCAGCGTCTTGGTCGTCGTGCCACCATTCACCTGCTCGACGACATGATGCAGATGGGCTTCACCGAGTCGACTCGCAGTGGCTTGTCATTCGCTACCGATGACTTGGTTACGCCTGATACCAAAACATCCTTCATCAAGAGTGCTGAGAAGGAAGTGATGAAGCTCAAGAAGAACTACGACCGTGGTTTGATGAGTGGTCAGGAACGATACAACCACGTTCTGGACGAGTGGACGAACGCCCGCGAGGCGATCACTAAAGACATGATGGACGCCATGAAAAATGACGTTCGAGAAGGAGGTTGGTACGTCAACCCTGTGTTCTTGATGTCGCACTCCGGTGCTCGTGGTGGTATCGAGCAAATCCGGCAACTTGCTGGTATGCGTGGTTTGATGGCCAAGCCAACCGGCGAGATTATCGAAACTCCCATTAAGGCGAACTTCCGGGAAGGCCTGTCGGTGTTGGAGTACTTCAGTTCGACTCACGGTGCTCGAAAAGGTCTGGCTGATACCGCTCTGAAAACTGCGGACAGTGGATACCTGACGCGTAAGTTGGCTGACGTTGCACAGAATGTTGTTGTCACGATGGACGACTGCAATACCACCCAGGGTATCACCAAGGGTGTGGTTTACCGTGGTGAAAAGGTCGAGGTCAGTCTGGTTGATTCGATCAATGGTCGTGTCAGTCGACAGTCGATCGTGAATCCGGTAACAGACGAAGTGATTGTTTCGGAAAACGAAATGATCACACCTGAGATCGCTCGCAAGATCGAGGCGATGGGACTTGAGAAAATTCAGGTTCGTACGCCCATGACTTGTGATGCACCGCTTGGTGTCTGTCGGTGCTGTTACGGCATGGACATGTCGACGGGTGCTCTGGTCGAAGAAGGAATGGCTGTCGGCATTATCGCTGCACAAAGTATTGGTGAGCCTGGTACCCAGTTGACGATGCGTACCTTCCACATCGGTGGTAGCGTGAGTAAGCAGTCTGTCGAATCGGACATCAAGTCAAAGAAGGCTGGTGAAATTCGTCTGACCCGAATGCGTTCGGTTGAGAACACGGCGGGTGAGCAGATTGTGCTGACTCGAAATGGTGAAATCGCCATCGTCGACGATCGTGGTCGTGAAATCGAGTCCTATCCCGTGCCGACTGGTGCTACTTTGCGAGTCAAAGAGGGCAAGAAAGTCAAAGAGGGAGCCGTGCTCTGCGAGTGGAACCCGTATTCCATTCCGATTCTCTCGGAGGTTCCCGGTAAGGTTCGCTTCGAGGACATCGTTGATGGTGAAACGATGCGGATTGAGCGGGAAGCCAGTGGTAACATGCGAATGATGATTGTTGATCACAAAGGTGATCTGCATCCTCAGATTGTCGTCGAAGATACTTCCGGCGATGAACGCAAAGCACTGGATGTTCAATACCTGCCAGAACGTGCCATGATCATGGTTAAGGAAGGTGCCGACATTCTGCCCGGTACTGTGCTTGCCGAGATGCCACGTGATACCGGCGGTGTTTCGGACATTACTGGTGGTCTGCCAAGAGTGACGGAGATTTTCGAAGCTCGCAAGCCGAAAGATCCTGCAGTGATCGCCGAAGTGGATGGCGAAGTTGAAATCCTTAAGGAAAGAAAACGCGGCAAACGCACCATTATCGTTCGGAGCGAATCAGGAATCGAGCGTGAGCACCTCGTGCCACACGGAAAGCACTTCCAGGTGCACAGCGGTGACCTGGTCAAAGCCGGTCAGGCATTGGTCGATGGTCCGCTGGTTCCACACGACATCCTGAGGGTTTCCGGTGAGGAAGCCGTGCAACAGTACTTGTTGCATGAGATTCAGCAGGTTTACCAATCCCAGAAGGTTGAGATCAACGATAAGCACTGCGAAATCATCATTGCTCGTATGTTGCGTAAGGTGAAAATCGAAACATCAGGTGATACCAACCTGCTGCCCGGATTGGTGATGGATCGATTCCAATTCCGCAAAGCGAACGAAGAACTCAGCGGTTGTATGAAGATTTCGAATCCTGGTGATAGTGATTACGCCAAGGGCACGATCATTCCGAAAGAGGCATTTGAGCAAACCAATGCTCAGATCGAAGCTCTCGGAGGAGCGATTGCAAAGGGCAAGCGGCCCAAGAGTGCGACCGCCAGCACTCAGTTGCTCGGTATCACCAAGGCGGCTGTGCAGTCCAATAGCTTTATCAGTGCCGCTTCCTTCCAGGAAACGACAAAAGTGCTGACCGAAGCAGCCTTGGCTGGTAAGGTCGACAAATTGGTTGGTCTGAAAGAGAACGTGATCCTCGGACACCTCATTCCGGCGGGTACCGGCTTCCGAATCTTCCAGGAGTCGGAAGTCAATTACCGACGTGAAGCTCTTGAAGAACTTGCCAGTGCACCTGTACAGAGCTTGGAGGACAGTTTCCCACTGCTCAATGCCGATCAGGGTGCAGCCAGCGGTGACGGCCAAATTGCTGAGATGCTCGGTATGGGAACTCCCGCAGCCGAAGCACCGGTAGCGGAAGCACCAGCAACCGAAGCTCCGGTCGCCGAAGCACCCGTCACTGAAACGCCAGCTGCCGAAGCTGCTGAGCCAATGGCTGGTCCAGATGATATGACCCCAGGTGAAGACCAAGCCTGATTTCAGGTCGGTAAGTGATCTAACAAAAGGCGGTTGACCCAGAGCGGTTGGCCGCCTTTTTTATGTTGGTTGCAACCATGAATTGGTAATGATTCAGACCTTGACTCGCAATCTTGCAAATTGGGGAGCAGGAATCACTCGGTGTGCTTCATGAGGCGTCGTTTCGCCTCGATATACTCTGGCGGCCAACGCCTCCGCCATGCACAACATGCCATTGTTTCTGGCGGCATCTTCAAGCGTCACCGAGGTCGCACCATTTGCGATCACTTCCTTGAGTGAACGGTTGATCGCAAGGATTTCTGGAACGCATGTCATCTTTGAGAAGCCGTTACCGTAACAGGCATCACAGCCAGTTGTTTTCCAGAGTTGAGCGGCATCATTCCCAAGTCGAGTCGCGACACGTTCCTCAACTTCAGGGCTCTCGCCGCCCACCTGCTCTCCACATTCGGAACAGATCTGACCCACGAGTCGCTGATTGACAGCTCCGAGTAGGGCTTGTGAAATCGCCTTGGGATTGACGCCGTAGTGAAGCATCGAATCGATGGCTTCTGCAGCCGATCTGGCGTGAATGGTGGCTAGCACAAGTTGACCACTTGCTCCTGCTCGAATCGCTGTTGCTGCTGTCCGGGAATCGCGGATTTCACCAATCATGATTACGTCGGGGCTGTGTCGAAGCACCGTCGCAAGAAGTTCTGCGAAACCGAGATTCGCCCGCTCATTGATCTGTGATTGAATGACCCCAGGAATGGAATGCTCGATTGGATCCTCGAGTGTGTGGATTTTCCTGCTCCCATCATTCAATTCATCAATCATCGCATACAGCGTGCTGGATTTTCCGCTGGCAACTGGACCGGCGATCAGAATCAGACCTGAAGGTTGCCGGAGCAGTTCTCTGATCATTTCCAATTCAGTGGCATCATAGCCCAGTTCGTTCAGGCTTCGGACACCGCTGACAGGATCAAACAACCGTATCGCAATGTCCTGGCCATGAAGTGTTGGCATGCTACTTAGACGCAGATCTATTTCACGACCAGTTGGCGTCACGGTGACCCCGCGTCCTTCTGTCGGGCGTAGCATTTCACCAGGATCACCTCCAGCTAGTACGCGTACATGCCCTTGCAGTCGACGCCCGTAATCTCGTGTCAGTTTTCGCACATGTTCGACTCGTCCAAGTCGCCGAATGCCAACAGAGACGGACTTTTCGCCATCCGAAATGAACAGGTCGCTTGCTTGGCGTTTCCACCGCCCAGTCAAGCAGGTTGCCGGCAAAGATTTCCGGCGACGCGAGTTCTGTCTCGGCTTCGATTTGTTCAAAATCAACTGCGTCTTCGTTCGACATGGTGTGTTCTCAGTGGTGATTTGATGAGAAGAATGTCCATAAAAACAAATCTGAATATCCGTTACCTGAAAAATAGAGATGTGCCAGTTATGGAGAATCAGGTGTCGCAATGCAAAGAAAAGTGGGCATTTTTCTGGCGGAAAGTCCGTATTAGCGGGATGCACGCTGATACGGTGGCGTTTTTTCGATTGTTTAACTGGCCAGTGGGCGGAAACATCCGACCTTCGGCGGGAACCTGCCAATGATGCGGGGTTGTCGATTTTGGCTTCTGGCGGCAGCATGTCGGTATGAACAAAAGCACGCATTTACACTCGCCCGACGATCCACCCGAACTACCGAATCCGGAGTCCGTGCTGCGCCAGTTTTTCGGGTTTCGAGCGTTTCGGAAGCCGCAAGGAGAGATCATTCGCCATGTTTGTGATGGTAAACATGCAATGGTGGTGATGCCCACCGGGATGGGTAAATCACTTTGTTATCAAATTCCCGCTTTGCTGTTGCAGCCCGGCACTCGCGGTCTTGTGCTGGTGCTCTCCCCATTGATCGCATTGATGCAGGATCAGGTTGATTCCTTGAAAATACGAGGCGTCGATGCAGCGTTCATTAATTCATCACTTGGTCGCGAACAGCGAGTGCAGCGATATGCTGAGGTTGCAGAGGGAAAGTATCGCCTTCTTTATGTGACACCCGAACGGTTTCGAAAGTCCGAGTTCCGGGAAGTATTGGAAAACCGTGACATTTCTCTGTTGGCAGTAGATGAAGCCCATTGCGTCAGTCAGTGGGGACACGACTTTCGACCTGACTATTCAAGACTGGCGGAAATTCGAAATTGGTTACACGAGCCAACGACGATTGCATTGACGGCAACAGCGACTGCTGAGTGTCGTGCTGACATTTATCGACAGCTGGGAATTCCGGCGGAGGAAATCAAGTTGTTCCATGAGGGAATTGATCGGCCCAATTTGAAGTTGGACGTTCGTGAAGTCTGGAGCGAAACTGACAAGCTCGATGTGATCGAATCAACCCTCAGTGATGAAGAGTACAGCGGCGGCAGCGTGATCATTTATTTTTCATTGATCAAGACTCTTGAGCGATTCAGTGATGCCTTGCTTTCCCGCAGCATTGATCATGTCAATTACCACGGCGATTTGCCCCGTGACAAACGACGTCGGATACAAACAGCCTTCATGTCAGGTAAGGCTGATGTTGTACTGGCAACCAATGCCTTCGGGATGGGGGTCGATAAAGAAGATATACGCATCGTGATCCACGCGGAAACACCGGGTTCTATCGAATCCTATTATCAGGAAATCGGTCGTGCGGGACGGGATGGAAACCCAAGCCAATGTCTCTGGCTTTACGACCAGAATGATTTGATGACACAGATGCAGTTTATTGAGTGGGCAAACCCGGATGCGGATTTCTATTCCCGTGTTCTCACACTGTTATCTGAGCATCCTGAGGAGTGTCGTGGGTTCGGTTTAGACTGGATGAATGATCGGTTGCAACGGGTGAGTCGCCATGATCACCGTTTGGCAACTGCGATCTCGATGCTTGATCGTCAGGGTGTGATTGCAGGTTCGCGACCACCTGAGTGTTTTCAGATAATTTCTCAGGTACCGGACATGTTCAGAGATGACAAGTTTCTGGCCGATAAAAAACGCCGGGATCAGGAACGGCTTTATGGCATGGTCGAATTGGCTTCAGAGCAGAGCGATCGAAAAGCGTTTTTGAATCGATATTTTCTGGGTGCCGACGAAGATCATTCGTAGTCCCACTTCATGATCCACGGGTCTTCCATTTTTTTCTGCATCTGTTTCAGCTTGTTCTTGTATTTTTCAAGCACATCCTGATGACCACTGCTTTCGGCCAGGTTTGTGGTTTCTTCCGGGTCTGCGGCGATGTCGAATAACTCGAATTGCGGCCGGTTAACGTACTCTCCAACTGTCTTGTTGCCGTAGTTTGCATCTTTACCCAACGCCCATTGGGCCTGCCAACTACTGGCTGCCCAAAGGTCCGAAGCAAACGGATAGGGAAGTGGGTGTGCTATGTTCCAAATCAGTTTGTACTTGCTGTCCCGGACAACTCTCATCGGGTAATACATTTGAATTTCATGAAACGTATGAGAAGCAAAAATCGTGTCGTGGTGTTGTTCGTCGGGGTGACTGAGACAGTGCAGCCATGACTTTCCGTGGTAGGAGCTGAACTTCTTTCCGCCGTTTCGATTCTCCTTCAGAGCTTCACCGCGTTCTTTCCAGAATTGATCAGCGTCAAGTGGGTTCTTGGGGCCATTGGTTTCAGGATCCAGCCCGTTTCCGAAATCGAGGATGGTGGGAGTGATATCGATGTGGCTGATGAGTGCCTCACATTCGACACCCCGTTTTGCCTGATAGGGATCGCGTACGACCATTGGGACACGCAGACCACCTTCGTAGACAGTCGTCTTGCCACCAGCGAATGCCATCCCATGATCACTTGTGAAGATGATCAATGTCTTGTCGTATAGGTCCGCCTCTTTGAGAATCTGGACCAGTCGAGCAACACCTTGATCAATCCGTGAACATGATTGGTAGTATTGTGCCAATTCTTCACGCGTCTCCGCTGTGTCGGGGAGAAATGCTGGAATCTTCACCTCCGCAGGATCATAAAACACTTCGTCGATACCCGGGTGGGCTTTTCTGTTCGGCTTGTTGCCGAAAAGATCAGGCTTGAGCTGCAGCTTGGATGTCTTGTCCGTACCGCCTCCGCGGTGCGGGTCGGAGGTTGCGAAGTACAGGAAGAAAGGTCGATCATCATCACGGTTGGTCAGGAAGTCGCGGCTTGCCTCAGCCATCTGGACGGCATTTCGCCCATTGCCTTTCAGGCTTGTTTCAAAGTGAAAAACCGTTTCGGGTGACACGTGGTACTTGCCGATATTTCCGGTGCGATAGCCGGCTCTGGCCATCACGCGAGGCAACGAAAGTTTGACCACGTTGTGAAAGGATGAAAACTTGTGGAAATGGTGTTGGTGACCAAATTGGCCATTGCGGTGATTGTGCAGGCCACTCATCACGACGCTGCGGCTTGCACTGCAGGAAGCGGTGGTCGCAAATGCGTTGCGGAAGATGACACCGTCTCGGGCAATGGCGTCAATTGCCGGTGTTTTCGCAATGGGATCCCCGTAACAACCCAGTGTCGGACTCTCATCGTCGGTGATGATAAACAGCACATTCCGCTCGGCAGCGTTGAGGGCGGGCTGAAGGACACACCAAGACAGGCACAGAGCGAGCAGTGGGAAAGTCAAACAGTGGCGTAGGGTGTGTGTCAGCATGATCGTTCTGGGGTGTTAGACTATAGGTTCGTCGTGATACATGGTCCTGCGCGAGTCCATCACGGAA
>JAPOKD010000089.1 GCA_029977825.1 Planctomycetota bacterium
GATTGCGCTGCGGTACCTCCAAAATGGTTCAGGAGGTGTAAATCCCAAGGATACAGAGAATACGATGCCAACAAAGAAAAAGTGAATCCGAGATCGCTCGATCTGCACCTTCTCTCGATCTGCACCTTCTAAAATTGCTCAAATTCATACGTTAGCCAGACTCGTGCGTTAACAAGCTTCTGCCAAGACTGGGGGGTTTCAGATTCAGCGAAATCGCTTCCCACTGCGACTTAATGCCCGCTTTGGAAACACTGAACGAATATTCAAGCGTAACTTGAGAGTGGTTAAACTGAGTCCATGTCTGATGCCACTCCTCCAACGCCGCCAAACACCAGCGCTGTAACGCTTGTGCGAACTTCTCAGGCATGGTCGCAAGCCGACAGTGCCGCTGGATTCGTCTTGCGATATATCTCTCCGATGCGCCGCCAGCTCGCGGTTTTATTGAAGTCAACCGAACAGGCTGACGAAGGCCTGAAAATGATCATTTCTCATCTCGTGAGCGCGGGATTTGGCGACCAAAAACATGACCGGCTTCGGGATTTTCTGCTCCGAAGCATTCGCTCCGCTGCTCGTAAACGCCTCAAGGAAATCCCTGAAAGCAAACGCCCCGAAATCGATTTTGATCAACTCAAAAGTGACTCCAAAGACTGGCTCCAGTATTGGCGTGAAGGGCTACTGGAACGAGCTTGGCGAGCCCTGGAACGGATTGAACATGCTACCCCAAGTCGTCCCCTGTATTCCGTTCTGCACTGTGCTACGGCAAACCCACAGGCAACAACTAGCATGCTGGTGATCCAAATCGCGACTGAAAAAGGTGTGCAAGTTGATGAATCCATTGCGGAAGCAACTTTAGCAGAAGCTCGTACGATGTTTGCTCAACTGGTTGCGGACGAGATTTCGGAGACACTGGAGAAGCCAGAAGCTACTGACGTAAGGCAGGAAATTAAAACGTTGGGCTTGGGGAAAGCCTTTGCCGGCATTCTGGCGAAGCATTGAGGCCAACACAATCACCTTTTCCGACACCATTATTCGCCATTCGAATCAACCCGAGTCATCGAAAAAACCTTCATCCACATCCTAAAAACTAAACACGAAGCTGGCGTCCGCACTAGAACGAAAACGCACCTGCGACGACAATGGATCCGTGGAATGTCGTTCAGAATCCGAATGGAAGCATTCCCCCAAGCACCAACGACAGGCACGCCGCGCGGCATCAGGGTACA
Organism: Planctomycetota bacterium; assembly: GCA_029977825.1. Classification (GTDB taxonomy): domain Bacteria; phylum Planctomycetota; class Planctomycetia; order Pirellulales; family Pirellulaceae; genus Rubripirellula. Next base: position 1,224 of record JAPOKD010000089.1, read on the forward strand.
TTCTCGCTCTGTACGCGTTTTCACAATAGCCCCGCTGGTCACCCACCCCCCAACCTGGTCCTCCCAACAAAAGCACTTTTGACATGCACAAGTTCGCTAAAAAGCCAGCTTTGATGAGCATCATCTTGGCGTTGATTGTCATCTTCGTCTCTTGTCCACAAGGGTTGAACGCTGCCCAAAACGACGAAGCGGAGACACCAACTGCAACGCTCGATGCAGACGGGCACCTTGTGCAATTCAAACGTGACATTGCTCCCATCCTGCGAAAACACTGTCTCGAATGCCATGGCCCCGATGACGCAAAGAATGATTTTCGTGTTGATGATCGTGACATCATGCTCGATTACATCGAGCCCGGCGATGCATCCGAGAGCACGCTTTATGTGGACTACATGACGACAGATGACGAAGACATGCTCATGCCGCCCAAATCACACGGCGGACCTTGTTCTGTCACCGACTTGGCGCTGATTCAGGTTTGGATCAATGAAGGAGCAAACTGGCCGGAAGATGTCACGGTTTCTGAAAAAAGTGTGCCCGTCAAAGCTGTGCCCCCTGCAACGCTTTCGGTTCCCGAACGTGTCTGGTTCGCACAGGGTTTCCTACATCCTGCAACCGTTCACTTCCCGATCGCTCTGTTTACACTGGGTGCTGGTTTCGTGGTACTCGGTTGGAAATGGCCTGCACTTGGCATGCAAATTCCACTGGCTTGCCTATTGCTGGGGGCTCTTTCCTCCATTGCTGCCACACTCATGGGTTGGGCATTGGCCCCTGAGCTCGGATACGGAAGCAGTTGGAGCATACTGGACTGGGGAAAAGAGGTTGATGCTCACCGCTGGAGCGCTGTAGTTGTCACGCTTTTTTCCAGTATGCTCGCCATCATCGCTCTAGTCGCCGCAAAAAAAGACAGCGCGAAACTGACCAACTTGTGGAAAGTTGGACTACTCGTCTGTGCAGGCATGGTGGGTGCGGTGGGACACCAGGGCGGTGAAATGAGCTACGGAAAAGACTTCTACCCTCGAGCACTGAGGATTCTCACGGGTGCTCAGGCGGAACCCGAACCCTCCACATCGGACGCTGAGCCTGCCGCCGAAAAAACATCGGCGGTACTGAAGCGTCACGGACACCAGGAGCAGGATGCGTCAGAAACGCAGGCCAAAACGGCGTTGCCATCAGCCGCGCAATCACGGAACACCTGACCCCGGATAACGGCACTCATTCCTGTGCACTCGTTACTGCACAGGTTCCAAGGTAGTAAAACGCCGACTGTTATCACCAACTTCATCCACACGTTGCATTGTCAGCCAGGTTCCCGCCTCGGCGACGGCTCCCTCCTTCAATGGTATTCCATCAGCTTCAGCATAGATGGTGCGAACAATCGAAACAGGGTTGGATGCTTCTGGCGCAAGAGGATAGTTCTCGCCGCGAGTGACGAGCAGCCAGGTATTTTCCCGATAGCCATTCAAAGTACGTTGGCGAACAAAGTCGACCATCTTCATCCGCTGGACCGGAGATAGCTGATCGTCTTTACTGACCTTTACTGCAAGTTTCTGAGTTTCGCTCAGATCATATGAGACCCAGCCATATGGTGGCATGAAAACCTCAAGCTTGCAGTGCGAGGGGGATGCCTTATCGAACATCTGAAGTCCATAAAGCACTCGAGAAGGATAGCCAATCTCACGGGCAAACGTGCCACAAAGTCCATGGTAATCGCTGCAATGTCCTCGACGATGGATTAAACCGTGAGCCGGGTCTGCTGTTAGTGAAGCATTCGCCGAATCATAGGTCAGATTCTGGTCTACCCACTCAATCGCCCTGATGAACTGCTTCGACTTTTGATCGGAAACCGCCTGTATCTGCTGTACAACATCGGTGTAGTCCTTGGCACGCTCTGAACGCGCATCTGGCGTTTGAAACACCTCAAAAGCGCGTGGCCATGAAGCAATGTTGGCAACTTTGGAATAGTCAACGCCCCAATCAAGTTGAGCAATCTCTGCCATGAATGTGTGTCGTATCTCCAACGGACCATCGGGTGCATCAATTTCAAAGTAGGCAAATTCGTTGCCAAAGCTTGGCTCAAGTGCGATTTCAGGTTGCAAGTCCCGTGGAAACGTCATGAAGTGGCGATCCCACACCTTCTGGTTGTCAGTGGTGGGAGGAAGCGGAACCCAGACACGCAGTTTCCTGGTCTTGGCTGGAGCCTTGATGGCAACCCTGAAATCCACTTTGAATTTGGCAATCGCCGTTTTCGAGGGCGATAAATCCGCGTTGGTTTGTGGAGTCTCTGGCTCGTCCTCGTTCCAAGCTTTCAGGTTGGAAACCGGCCCCACCAAACAGCCAACAACCAGTGAAAAAAAGAACAAATACCTAAAAAACATCATGTAAAACTCTTGGAAACAAATTCTGTACGATGGTCGGATCTTAACGGAAATACACCTTGTCGAGTATTCTGTACGGACGAGCTCATTGTATGAAGCATGGATGTTGCCACCTAATGCAACAGGACCGTTCATATCCACCGATGATAGTTGACAGACCAGAATCTTTTGAGACCCTCTCGCCCTAAACGGATTGTCCGGTGAAATCAAAGCAAGCAACAAGTCAGAAACCAGCTTCGGACAATGGTGAGCCATTGCCTGCGGATCGATTCATTAATCGCGAATTGGCTTGGCTCGAATTCAACGAACGCGTTCTGGACCAGGCTGCAGATTCGTCACTACCTCTTCTCGAAAGAGCGAAATTCCTGGCCATCAGCAGTTCGAATCTCGACGAATTCATGATGGTCCGAGTTGGCAGTCTGCAGATGCAGTACCAGCGAAACAGCATGGTACGTGATGCTGCAGGCCTGACTGTGGGGGAGCAACTGCTCGCGGTAGCGCACCGCTGTGAAGTTTTTACCAATCGTCAATACAAGATTCTGTCTGACTCACTTGAACCTTTACTGGCTGAACATGATATCCATCGCATCGATCTGAACGACTGCACTGACCGCTGCCGGGACACTGCGGAACGTCGATTTCGAAACGACGTGCTCGCAGTGATTTCTCCACAAGCAATTTTTGAGGAACGCCCATTTCCTTTGCTGCAAGGCTTGGGAGTCCATCTTTGCATTCGCTTGAAAGCCGACAAAACATCTGCTTATGACCCGAACGCAAGCCTCTGGGATTTCGCGGTCATTCCGCTTGGCAGGACAGTTCCACGTGTTGTCCTGACGCCATCCGACAGAGGACACTCTTACGTTTTGCTGGAAGATCTCATTAAACACTTCATTCATGAGTTCTTTCCTGGTCGAGAAATCGTTGAGTGCATTTCGTTTCGCATCACTCGCAATGCCGACATCGAGTTGCAGGAAGACGCCGCTTCCGACTTAATGATCGGCATGGAAGAAGTATTGGAAAGTCGACGTCAATCCCGTGCAACACGACTTGAATACAGTGAAGATGCAAGCGATGCAATGCTTGCCTTCCTATCGGAGAAAATGCAGCTTCGGGGTCAGGATCTATACCCCATTTCTGGACCACTGGATCTCAGCTATCTGTTTACCCTTCATGGTCTGGAAGGCTTCGACGCACTACGAAATGATGCTTGGCCTCCTCAACGCATCCCGAAGATTGACCCTTCGGAAAACATGTTTTCATCGATCAGTCGCGGAGACATTCTGCTGCTGCACCCTTACGAGAGTTTCGATCCTGTTGTCCGTCTCATTGAAGAGGCGGCTATCGATCCAGATGTCTTGGCTATCAAGCAGGTGTTGTATCGCACTAGCCGAAACAGCCCGATCGTGTCTGCATTGAAACGAGCTGCAAAAAACGGGAAATATGTGTCGGTGATTGTCGAATTGAAAGCGAGGTTTGACGAAGCCCGGAATATAGAATGGGCGCGGGAAATGGAGCAGTCAGGGGTTCAAGTCATTTATGGGATCCGCGGACTCAAGACCCACGCGAAAGTTTGCATCATTGTTCGACGTGAACCACAAGGTATTGTCCGCTACATGCATTTTGGGACGGGTAACTACAACGAGGTGACAGCCACCATTTATGGCGATGTTTCGTTGCTGACTTGCAACGATGAATTGGGTTCTGACGCTTCAGCGTTTTTCAACGCTGTTACAGGTGCCAGTCAACCTCAGGAACTCAGACATCTGGATAGTGCGCCCACCACACTGCGTAAGAGAATCATTGATCTGATCAATGCAGAAACACAACGCTGCATCGAGGGCCAACGGGCAGAAATATTCGCCAAGATCAATGCTCTAGTCGACACAGAAGTGATTGATGCTCTCTATCGGGCCAGCCAAGCTGGGGTAGAAATCAAGCTCAACGTACGTGGCGTTTGCTGCCTGCGTCCTGGTGTTCCCGGTCTCAGCGAAACAATCCGTGTCATTTCTATCGTGGATCGCTTTCTTGAGCACGCAAGGATCATTTATTTCCGACACGGCGAAGACTCTGAGCTTTTTATCAGCAGCGCAGACTGGATGCCACGAAATCTGGATCGACGAGTTGAAATCATGGTGCCTGTTGACGATGCTTCCTGCCGTGAGAAAGTGATGAATTCGCTGCTTACGTATTTTCAGGACAATTGCAATTCATGGGAGATGCAAGCTGACGGTTCCTACATTCGAAGCCAGCCTGGTAAGAATGCAATCAGGGCGCAGGAACAACTTTATGAGCGTGCCTGCCAGGCAACCGAACAGATACGGCAAAAACGCCGAACGACATTCGAAACTCACGAACCAACAGATCACCGCTAGTCGGAACCATTGAAGAAACTGCAATCTTTCCCAGATTCCGGGTTAAATCGGTGTTTCAAGTTGGTGATCGATTCAGAGAAGTGAGCAAGCCTGAATCGTAAAAAATTAAAAAGCCAATATCACGACAGTCGTCTACAGAATTGCACCAGGTCGATAGCCAGCAGCTTCTGGCAACCGCTCCGTGAGACACTTGATTTTCTCAAGCACATTTTGAATTTGTACCGAGGCATTCCCGATGAACTGACTGGGATGACCGATGGCCTCCCGCAGCTTCTCAGCATCCATTGGGATTCGTTCATCGGCTGACAGACGCTCGATCAAGTCATTGTCATCAGTGCCCGACTCGCGCATAGCCAAGGCAGCGGCAACAGCGTGCTCCTTGATGGCTTCATGAGCTGTCTCGCGTCCCACACCAGCCTTCACGGCTGCAACTAATATTTTGGTAGTGGCGAGAAATGGCAAATATCTTCGCAACTCACGATCAATCACTGCTGGATACGCTCCAAAATCCATCAGCACTGTCAGAAAGGTTTCGAACTGACCATCGATTGCGAGAAATGCGTCAGGGATCGCAACCCGCCGGACAACGCTGCAACTGACGTCACCCTCATTCCACTGATCCCCAACAAGCCCCCCAATCATGCTGAGGTACCCACGCACAATCACAGCGAACCCATCGATACGTTCAGCCGATCTGGCGTTCATCTTATGCGGCATTGCCGATGAGCCTACCTGCCCGGGTTTGAAGCCCTCTGTGGCAAGTTCAGCTCCAGCCATCAAACGTAATGTGCGTGCGAAGTTGGCAGGACCGGATGACAATTGCACGAGCGCTGATACAACGTCGAAATCCAGTGACCTCGGATAGACCTGACCAACGGAGTCAAAACAATCCTTGAAACCAAGATTAGTCGCGATTCGTTGATCAAGTTGTGCGAGCTTCGAAGAATCTCCTTGAAACAGATCCATCATGTCCTGCTGCGTGCCAACAGGCCCTTTGATCCCTCGTAGAGGTAACCGAAGTAACAATTCCTCGACACGCTGCACCGCTACAAGGATCTCCTCGGCAATGTTCGCGAAACGCTTGCCAATTGTGGTCACCTGTGCAGGCACATTGTGACTGCGACCAGCGATCGCCAATTCGGCTGTTTCAGCGGCACGTTCTGCAATTAGTCCTAACGCGGCAACACTACGATCACGAACTAGCGTCAGTGCGGACCGAATCTGCAACTGCTCAACATTTTCCGTCAAATCGCGTGATGTCATTCCCTTATGAATGTGCTCATGACCAGCAAGGGCATTGAACTCCTCGATCCTTGCCTTCACATCATGTTTCGTGATGCGTTCTCGAGCGTCAATCGACGGTAAATCGACTGATCCGATGACGGATCGATAATCATCCAGAACTTTCTGATCGACAGTGACACCCAAATCATTTTGGGCTTCCAGTACTGCCAGCCAGAACTGACGTTCTAAGACAACCTTGCCAGATGGTGTCCAAATGTCGACCATGGAGGAACTGGCGTACCGTGACGCGAGGACATTAGGAAGATCGCGTGTCACGACAGACTCCTGAAAATCGTTAAAGTGCAAAAGGCAGCAAGAAGCCAAAATGTAATTACCGGCTGCAAAAGTGAGTAGGCGGCGTACGGAAACCCCTTGGAAAGCCCCGAAAAAGCCAAAACCGCTCATTTTGACGTCCTAATCTTCCTTTTTTCACCACGGAACCGGCAGCAACCCCCCACAAACTGCCGAAAGACAACAAAGAGGTTGGCATTCTTCATAAGAACTTTGAGAGTTCCCAAAGTGGGAGTCTCTCACTCCGAAGGGCTCTTCGAATCGCTTAAAACTACTCCAGTGGCTTTCAAGAGCCCCCTCGGTTTTGGGGCGTGCCCACCTCGATGGATTGCCAGTCAGCGGTATTTCGGGCTAAAACGAGTGTTAGGTAATCTCAAGCAAGGCCTGATCGCTGATTTTGAATTGCGGGCCTTTTCTTATTTTGTCGGATTTTGAATGTACAACCTCGTTAGTTCATTGCCTCGGATCAATGCCGTCAGCAAAACTACTCAAAGACGGTTCGTTTTCAAACTGGTGTTCCTTCTGGGTGTATACGCTGTGGCCGCGCCTCTGCGCGCGCAGGAAACCGCCCAACGTGAAACCTACAAATCAGCGATAGAGTTACTGCCTGATTCCGTCGCTGGCATGGTGCGAATTCCCAATCTACCGAGATTCTGCGAAGCTTGGGAAAAGACTTCCATCGGAAAACTGCTTGATGATGAAGCGATGCAGCCATTCATTGAGGCCCAACGCGAACGGGCAAAGAATTACCTCGAAGCCTTCGACAACAAGGTTGGTGTTCGTCCCGAGGACCTCTACGACATGGCTTCCGGCGAACTCGTTGTCAGTTGGTTACCCTTTCCAAACGACAAACGTCGCCCCTTTGCGCTTTGCGTCATCGCTGATGTTCGAGGCAGAACACAACAGGCAAAAATGGCGATCGACCAACTTGACGAAGACCTGAAAGTTGCTGGTTGGATTCGAGAAGATATTGAACACCAAGGCCAAACGGTCCGGATCTATAACACCGAACCAAAACCGGGTCAGCTCAAAGTCGAGCAAATTGTGATCTCTCTTGATGAAACACGTCTTCTTGCTGCTGACCGCGACCTCGTCGTCACAGACATCCTCGATACGCTTGCTGGAGATACGGATGACCAACCGATTGTCAAACTTGAGGCGTTTCAAAACGTTCTCAAGAAGTCAAGTCAGGCGATTCTGGAACCGGTAAAGACCGGTGGTGGCACGGTTGCAATCGAGTGGTTCGCGAGACCATTTCAAATGGCGAGGATCCTGAGGGAGTCACTGGAGGTGGATCGTGGCAATCAGGTTGACATTGTCAAACTTCTCGAAAACCAGGGCTTTGACGCCATTAAAGCAGCTGGCGGCATTGTTGCTCTCGCGGGCGAGAAATACCAGTTTCTTCATCGCGGGGCGATTCTGGCACCTCCCGTCACTGACAAGCCCAGCAAATACGAACTGGCAGCGAAAATGCTGCAGTTTGAAAATGCTCCGCTTGCCACCATCCCCTCATGGATACCCCCCGATGCTGCAAGTTTCAGCCGAATCAATCTTCGGTTTGAAGAGATGTTCTGGGCGTCGGAAACTTTATTGAATGAGGCCTTTGGTGACGAGATTTTTAAAGACATCATCGAAGGCATTCGAGACGATGAAGATGGTCCACAAATCGACATTGCCAAAAACGTTCTACCGAATCTTGACGACCAGCTGATTCTGGTCACCGACAACACACTTCCTTCCGAGCTTAATTCCGAACGCATGTTAATCGCGATTCGAATCTCGGATGCCAAAGCCATCGGTACCGCAATCGGCAAAGCGATGGAAGTAGAACCTGATGCGAGCATCATGGATGCCGTGCCGGGTGTTGATATCTGGCGTGTCCAGCGTGGCGGTGAGGACGACGAGCTGGATGAAGATCTGTTCGGTGACTTGGATATTGGTCTCGGCGACGAGGAAATCGAAGAGAGCCCACCGTTGCTGGATCATTGGGCGATCGCAATGATTGACAAGGGCGTTAATTCAGAGGCTCCTTACCTGATGTTCTCCAATGACCCTGATCTCTTGGTGTCCGTAGCGACTCGGATTCGCGCCGGCGAGAAGGCTGGTCTCGGTGCCGAGCCGGAAATCAAGGCGATTGTGGCAGCGTTGCAGGAACTTGGCTGCAAAACACCGGCACTGGATCGAGTCGTCCGGACCAAGTTATCACTTCGCGCGAAGTACAATCTACTCCGTGAGGGCAAGCTCAAAGACAGCGACTCAGTCCTATCCTCGTTTTACCGACGGTTTCTGGAAGATAAGGATGCTGATGCCGACGAGGCCATCGATGCGGCGAACCTGCCACCTCTGAACGTGATCGAAAAGTACCTTCCTAGTGGCGGCGGTTACACAGAGACGACGAAAGATGGCTGGTCTCTGACGGGTTTCTTGCTGAATCAGTGATCCTCGGCTGCCAAACTCGGCTGCCAAACTCGGCTGCCCTGAATCCGAATGGACCTCACTACGCGTCCATATTAGAACTGGGAAACAGTGGACTCACCGGTTCATAACCTGCCTTTCAATGTTGCCCAAGAGCGACACGCATTGCTTCTCGGACCACCGGCAACACTCGACTTTGCACTTCATCAAGCGTGCCCTCGACAAAGGCGCCAGCAGCGGCTTTGTGCCCTCCACCACCAAATTGCTGGGCCACTTCATTGCAGTCCATCTCTCCTTGACTGCGAAAACTGAGTTTGAAACCGCCGCGCACCTGCCCTACAAAAATCACCGCGGCCTGAGCGCCTTTGACCGCAAGCGTCAGATTGATGGCATCCTCTGTATCGTTCGGTGCAGCACCCATCGCCTCAAAATCTTCTTTCTCGACATAGGTATGCATGAGCGTGCCGTCAATTTCTGCCTTGGTACGAGACAACACCAGACCTCGCAGCCGAACCCGCCCCAGAGAATCACGTTCATACAAATCCCCGTAAACCTCACAGGGGACCACGCCAGCATCAATCAATCTTGCAATGGTGCGATAAGTCTCGGCTGTAACACTACCAAAACGAAACCAACCAGTATCGGTTGCTATCGCAGTGAACAGGGGGACGGACATGGAACGCGTCAATGCTACACCAAGTGCATCAGCGGCCTGCACAACCAAATGCCCTGTGGCTTCTGCCTGATAATCTTTGTACATGGTTGCATTCAGATCATCTTCACCGACGTGATGATCTACCACAATCTTGTCTGCGCGGGCCGACCTTATGACGTCGCCCATATCACCCAACTGAGCCCACGCGCTGGTATCCAAAATCATGATGCAGTCGGCAGCAATATCTTCAGGCTCAACGTCGTCACCCAAGACCTCAATATTACCAGCGGGGTCGAGAAACTGCAGCGCTTCGGGTGTCCTGTGCGCGTTAATGATACGAACCGTTTTACCAACCGTGCGCAATACCTCCGCCATCCCCAATTCACTACCCAAAGCATCACAATCGGGTCGAATATGACTCACCAAAACAAAGCTATTGTAGTAGCTGATTTGATCTTTGAATGCTTTCCAGTTAACGCCCATGTTGATCCTTAATACTGATGAATCGCAGAATAGCTAGGATAATAATCTGCGAATCTCTTCGATGTCCTGATGAACCTGCTCGACCAGTGCTTCGGGTGATTCAAATTTGATGACATCCCGAACACGATGCAGAAAATCAACCTGCACAATCTGATCATACAGATCACCATTATAATCCAGAGCATGAACTTCAACTTTCGAATCGCCACTCGATTCAAAAGTTGGATTGGGGCCAACATGAATGGCAGCCGCATGCCTTTCCCCGCTGGTATTCAAGTACCCAGCATAGACCCCCGGACCGGGAACTACTAATTCGATACCGGATAGATTAGCTGTAGGAAAACCGATTTCTCGACCCCGCTTGTCACCACTAGCCACCGTACCGTTGACTCTGTGAGGATGCCCTAACAGATCGGCTGCCTCACCGACGGCTCCCTGACCAAGCAGACTTCGAATTCGAGTGCTGCTGATCATTTGGGTGCCAACATGCAACGGCTCAACAATCTGCAAGTCGATACTCGCCTGACGACACAACTCGGTCAAAACCTCAATATTCCCCCCGCGGTCTCGACCAAAGAAGAAATTCGGGCCTTCAATCATCGCCTGGGCTTGAAGTCGCTGTTGTACAAGCGAGTAAAAAAACTGCTTCGCAGTGAGGCTGAGGAACTGACGACTTGTTTTACAGACGACCAACGCATCAATCCCCAGCTGATCCATCAATTCCGCCCGTGTCTTGATCTCTGTTAGTCGCTTGGGTGCAAATTCGGGACGTAGGATGGTTGCAGGGTGCGGATCGAGCACCATGGCTACGGCGGGACCACCTAACTGATCAGCAAGTTGCCTCACTCGCCCCAGTAATGCCGCATGCCCGCGATGCACACCATCGAAATTTCCTATCGTGATTACGCCACCCTGAATGCTGCTCAAGTCACCATCAGACCCACTGGCATGACTGTCACCTTCTGCGGACAGTTCCGATCGCTGTGAGTCCCCATCAGAGTCATGAGGCCAAACATTTTGAATAGAAAATATGGCTGTCACGATGATCAAAATAGAGCAGGGCAGGGGACTGTGTAAACGAATTATGCACTAGATCGCCGCAACTTCGTAGGGCTGCCGGGAATAAGATCACCAACATCCCGGACTCGCCGGTTGGTCAGTCAGGTATTGAATGGAGAAAATCCTTTCCAGCTTTGTGAGGATATCCCCAAAATCTAGTGCCAGACCAGATGAATCAGAACGAAACCCGAGCGACTCAGCGAAGTCAGCTCATTGCCAATTTGACTGCTTGCGGCAAACAATCGCAGATTTCAACCGCAGTCATACCAGCTTGACCATGCTGCTGTGAAGCAAAATCTCCA
>JAPOKD010000086.1 GCA_029977825.1 Planctomycetota bacterium
TGGGTTGGGCAGCTGTTGAGCTATGGCTGAATTGGGGTGATGCGTTCGTGGCAATTTGTGTTTCGCTGCCGAACGCTAATGACCCATGCCATCTCGTGCCGCTTACCGGTCCTTATCTGAATCCCGGGTGCGTCAAACAGTCGTGGAACTGTTCACGCGATAAAACAGCATGATCCGAAAAAGTCGTGATCTGTCCTGTCAGACACATCACCAGTGGAGCGTTCGCTGAAAACGCGCACGGATTTAAAGGTCATCACTGAAACATGCCGCTGATTCCGGGGCGGGTCGGGAGAAATTTTCGATTTAAGACAAGAAACTGAAAGTCAAGCAACTTTATCAGAATAAGTCGGGATAAAACGGTGATTCGAGGAGGCCTGGACTGTGGCTGTCGGCAAGAATTCGGGTCAGGAGGTAGGAGATGGATGCTGTGGGGAACAGCCCGATAGCAGTACCGTGCTGGGATTCATTCATTCGCAAGGACGGATGGTTACAGTCCGGCGTTGGCTCCGTTGCCAGTGGATGAGCTCTGGGGAGCGTTATCCAGTGAATTACGTGTTGGCTGGGAATCAAGTGTTTGGCTCGAAAGCAACGGATCACGATGTGGCGACCCGGCACCGTCGGCGTGCCACTGACGTTTCGGCGTGCGCTGTGCAGTGGAATGCTTGGGTAGAACAGTGTCTGGGTAGAATAGTGTCAGTTGGCAAGCAGTACCGACAATAATTCGTAGACCACAGGTACAGATAGCGAATTACCAATCAGTCGATATTGGCTTCTTTGGCTCAGATTGCATGTTGAAAAAAAATCACTCCGGAAGCCCATTAGCATCGCGATCTCGTTCGGTGAAAAACGTCTGATCTGACCGCGTGCCGAGCAATGAAGATAGGAACCTGATCGGATGGGGCTCTTTCCATAGGCTGATGTGAAACAGGCAGCGATCGCGTCACGCTTGCGAATGTCAACTATGTTCATCGCGGCTTCATAATGGCTTACTGACTCAGCGGGAACATGCAAGGTTTTATCTTCCCAGCCTGCTTCAGTGATAAATTCTGTGAAGGGGCGTTTTTCGATCTTCCTGGAGATGTCTGCAAAACGTTTTCCATCTCGCTTTGCCAATAAATAAAATCGCTTTCGACGCATGGGAGTTCCCAGTTCGGTGGGGCAAAGTATGTACTGTTGATAGTGGTAGCCCGTGTCACGTAGGACTCGCTGTAGTTGTTGGTGGTGCAGGGATCCTTCAAATGCAGGGACATTTTCCAGCCCAAGAAAGCGAGGTCGCTCGAGGGGGATGAGTTCTATCAGGCGAGCCAAAGCTTGACTGCGTGCATCATGGAATCCTCGTTGTGATCCACGAACGGTATAGGGCTGACATGGAGGAGACATCCACCACATGTCGAGTTCAGCAGTAGAGTCATCAGCAATTCCCGGCAGCGATTCAATGGTCGAACAACGTGGGACAATTCCGTGATGATGTTGGTACAGTGAGGCTACAGATCGATCGATATCGATGGCGGCCACGACCTTGGGTTGTACTCTCCCGATTCCGCTGATGAGCATTTCATCGGTGCGATCATGTTGTGCAAGCAGATGGCTCGCCTCAGCGATCCCGCCGATACCACAGAATAGATCAGCAATGCGGATTTGCATTTCACTTCGGTGTGCGAATTCTGCGGGAAAAAGGGTGGGTTTCGCTGTTGATGCCGAGATGGGAAAACCCGCTTTCGCCGGTCTGGATGTGGCTGGCAGCAGTGCGGTCTACAAAAAGGCCGCTAATGGATATCTTGTTGTACAGGAACGGGACAGCGGCAACAGCAACCGATAGACAGGAACGACTGCAGTCTGTCGTGTCCGGCGTATGAACCAACAACCTTGTGCAAAAGGCCGACATGATTCAGGCATTAATCTTTGATTGTGATGGTACTCTCGTGGACTCGATGTTTGCCCATTACTCATCATGGCGCAAGGCACTGATGACTCAGGGTATCACGCTGGACGAGCAGTATTTTTACCGGCATTCAGGCACGCCGTCGAGTCGAGTCATTCCAAGGGTTGCAGCGGAGCAAGGGAAAGAAATAGATTTTCAGCAGGCGTTGAGCGATAAAGAGAAGCATTTTCTCGAATCGATTGAATTGTTAAAACGCATCCCCCACGTTGTAGAGATCGCTGAGAGTCATCGTGGGAAGCTGAAATTGGCAGTTGCCAGTGGTGGCACTCGAAATCTGGTTCATCGCCAGTTGCAGCAAATTGAAGTGATGGACTGGTTTGAAACCATTGTGACGTGTGAGGACACTGAATATCACAAGCCGGATCCCCATGTCTTCCTCGAGGCTGCCGATCGTTTGCAGGTGAAGCCGGAGCACTGTCGAGTTTACGAGGATGGCGAGCCGGGGATTGAGGCAGCACGACGCGCGGGCATGGAATGTGTCGATATACGGACAATGTGACAGCGCAAAAGTTTCGATTCAGCACTGCTCAAGTTCAACCCGTTCAAGAAGTGGAGCAAGTTGGAGTACCGGGGTTCTCAGCAGCGTTTGGAAAAGTGTTGGGGCAAGGCGGGGTGGCATTTGCGGGACTCAAAGCCTGCGTCGTCTGGCCACCGATTTCAGCGTCGTTCGCATTGTCAATAACTGCATTGTCAATAAAACGGTGGATTCGGCTCTTGGGATACCCATCGTAGTAGCGACGTATCCAGTGCCGCCCTTTCCAACGCTCCATGTGTCGTTCCCAACCATGTCGCATCAAAAGTCGGTCACTGATATTTCGATTGGTGACGTGTGCCACGATCGCGCCGGTTGAGCGGATCCGGGCTATTTCGTCCAGAGTATGGCAGGCTCCGATGAATGTCTGGTAACTGGCCAAGCTGCCTGTGCGAATGTAATCCAAGCTTAAGAAGCTGGGCATTCCGAAGGGTTGGTGGTAATCAAGCCAGCAACAGTCGTCATCCCGCCGCCCGAATTTTGCTTGCAGCCACACTTCGGCTACTGAAACATTGCCGCAGAGAAGTCGGTGTTGGATTTCAACCAGTTTTCCGCCTCGCATCACAATCCGGCCACATCTCCACTGACGGATCTTATTTGGGTTGCTGCGCGGATCGGAAACGGCATCAAGGCGAAACACGTTCAGTTTTTCCTCTATGGATGCGGAATTGGCGGTGAAAAGGCGTTTCCGAAGGTTAGGTTAGAGGGTGAATTGGTGGCTCAGGCACGGTGCCGAATCAGGAAGAAGAGGTCGCATTTTGTCGGGTTGTAACGGTGACTCGAGAGAAGCGGGCAAGCTTTGGCTTCTTGCCCGTCGCGATTGCCGAAGCATTTCGTCTGCCCGAAGATTTTTGTCGGGTGTTGGCCGATGCTGGTGAGGATGTTCTATTGAAAGCTGGAAAATCCTCCCCAATCGAGCAGAGCGATCGTGAGAACCTCAGAATCCAACAAGAATGTGGTGGCGCCGGCCGACCTCGAGGTCAAAGACGCGCAATTGATTTTTAACTCAGTTTGGAAGGACCTTGAATCGCAGTATGGCAGGGTCAATCTGCACTTTCCCAAAGAGTTGATCCTACTGGGCGGGGCACCCGGTTCCGGAAAAGGAACGAATACCGACTTCATTCGCGAAGTGCGTGATATCTCTGAGCGTCCGGTTGTTGTCAGCGAACTGCTCAACAGCCCGGAGTCTGAGGCAATCAAGGCGCGGGGAGGCATGGTGGGGGACCGCGAAGTAGTCGGCCTGGTGTTTCGGAAATTGCTTGAACCGGGTTATCGGGGGGGGGCGATTCTAGATGGGTTCCCCCGCACCAAGGTTCAGGTGGAATGTCTGAAAATGCTGTACGACCGGATGAATGCTCTTCGTCGCGAGTTTGCTGACAGCCCGCAGTTGGTCCACTTCAAGCAGCCAACGTTTCACATCATGGTGCTGTTTGTCGATGAGGCTGAGAGTGTGGCAAGACAACTCTCGCGCGGCCGAAAGACCATTGCCCATAATGAAGAGGTTCGTGAGAGTGGTATCGGCGAAGTCTGGGAAGAGAGACCTACCGACTTCAACGAAGATCTGGCGCGGGACCGGTATCGTGTGTTCAAAGAGAAAACCTACGACGCGTTGGTGTCGTTGAAGCAGCTCTTTCACTACCACTTCATCAACGCCCAGGCGCCTCTGGAAGTCGTTCAGGAAAATATCCTGCGTGAACTGGAGTATCAGAGTTCGCTGGAATTGGATCCTCGCACATTCCACTCGCTGCAGGCAATTCCGCTGGCGAGTGAAATTGTCAGTCACGCACGCCGTGAATTGGTGACGCGACTGGATGAATACGAGATCGAGCGGACGGAACTGTTCCATAAAGTGGTACGTTTCATCGAGGAACAGATGATGCCTATCATTGTTCGTCATGCAATCTCAGGACACGCCGATATCAACTCAGAGGATCCGCTGTGGCAGGAACACGAAGCGTTGGCCATGTTGATCGATGTATTCTCAGAACGCGGTTACCATGCAAGTGTTGATATTTGGCGACATGACGTACCTGAAAAAATCAACAACGCGGGTGAGGTCGTTTACCATCGGAAAAAAGTGTATCGAATCACCGTGCGGTTCAAGGGATCTGAGATTCGCCGGGGTGGCTGAGTTGCTTGGGTCAGAACCTTGAACGCTCATGTTGTAGCTCGGTTCTGACGCGATCGTTACTGCGACTCAGCCTTGGCAACCGAGGTAAGCGTAATCGGGGGAAATCAAACGGCGCGTCCGCAGTTCTTCCCAGATCCTCTGGTCAGGCTGTTCGGTAACCGCAGCTACCATGGAAGCTACGCGATCGGCCCGGCTGGTGCTCAATGCAACGGAAGTGACCGCTGGGTGGGAATTTCCAAACGCCACAGCGACATCATAAGTGCTCACCTCGAAAAGCTGGCACGCTTCGGTGAATTGCTGACGCCACTGAAGACACTTTGCGTCATGTTCATCATTCGGATTGATTTCCCGGTAGTCGAGAAACTTGCCACCTACCAAAAATCCTCCGTGTGTCACCGCAGAATTGATGAGTGCGATGTTCCGGTGGTGCAGTGAGGTAATGAAATCGAGCAGCTCTGGCGGGTGATGCATGATGGTAAAACTATTGGCCATCATGACCCAATCAAAGTGACAGTGTCCATCGAGTTCCTGAATGATCCGCCAATCTTTGGCGCCAATTCCAACTCCAGAAACTTCGCCAGCGTCACGCAATTGCTCCAATGCCTGATAGGCACTACAGATATCATTGAGTCGACGGTTTCTATCTTCTGTATTGGTTGCTGCTGCCAGGTATTCATCGGGATCGTGAACACTTACCAATTTTGGTCTGTATTCGCCAAGCATTTGGCACCCGTCTTCATGGCAGCGTAGAATTCCATCGTGACTGATGTCCTGAACCGCGTCGTGTTTCAGGTCTACCCATACGCCGGGTTCGAATGTTGGCTCGTTGCCTTTTAGCGGCGTGCGTCTCCACGCCAGCTTGTTGCTAAGGATCACCTCGTCGGGGTTGATGTTGAGCTTTGCCAATTCTCGTCCCAGAACTTCGAGCGACAGTCCCGCACCGTATTTGCCAGCTGTATCAATTGCCACAGGTTTAGGAATCTGCGTGAACCATTCCCGAATGAGTTCCAGTTTCTGTTTATCGGTCATGGCGACAAACAGGTTGCCCAGGCATGTTGCACCAAAGACTACACGCGGCATGGTTAAGTCAGTGTTTCCAAACTTCTGGTGCGTCATACTGCGTGGGCCCTTTTAAAAAAACTACTTCGCTGCACACCCCTAAGCCAGTTCATCAACTTGATATGTCGTCTTGCATTGCTGCTGTTGCATCAGGGCGCGGACGTATCGGTTGCGGCTTAGGGCTAAGTGAACGAATTCTTACTCCATCCCGCTGCGGAGAGCATCAAGATGACGTCCAAAGTGATCGTCGAGGACTTCCGTGTACGTGTCAGGGTGGCTTGTAAGACAGTCATGAACAATTTTGCCAAGTTTTTCGTCTGTCAGTACCGATCCGAACGTGCAATGAAGGATTTGACGCCCAGGTTTGGTGAAGCCTTTGCCAACCGGTACATCGCTCCACATTTCCAGATATTCGCTTTCAAGCGTTGCATCGTCTGCGTCGCTTGTAAGCGGTGCGTCGGCTAGTGTCGCAGAGACATGGTAAGTGGCTTTGTCAGTTTCATACCTTCCACGCGAGAAATCAATGATCTCACGGAAAGCAGATGGGTCATGTCGAGCAACCACGCGCAATGCTTCCAGGTAGCTTGTGCCGGCAGTTTTCACGTGAAAACGACCTTGTGTTGCATTAGCCAGCAGTCCGTACATCGAAACCTTGTCACTGCCACTGTGTAAGCTCAATTTGTAGGGGCCAAGCGTCTCCGCCACGGCGGCATGGTCCTTTAGTGAAGCATCAAGCGCGTCGAGGTCACCGATGAAATCGATCCCTTTCTCGAAGTCACCGATGAACCGCGGTGCCAGACTGACTAACTTCATGCCGCCCTTGAGGCATTGGTCTGCAATGATGTAATGCTCAGCCAAAGTAGTGGGCTGATCCGTTTCATCGACTGAAAGTTCGATCTCATAATCGTTTCCAGCGGTTTCGTTGACGGTTTTGATGTAATCACCGAGGTTCAGTGCCCGCGTGATTGCCTTTCCGTATTTGACAGCTGCCCGCATGCACGCTTCTTCATCGAGTGAAACAACCGTACCTGTTCCAAGTTTCACTGTCTTGCCAAGGTAGTCTTCAAACCATGGCGCTTCACTACGATTTTCTGCGAATGCAGAGCGCAGCTTTGCTTCGTCATAGTCGTCCGCCTGCTGGTCTACATCATCGGAGGGGTCGATGGTAAAGAAAGTGAATCCAACAGCCGCCGTAACATCCACATCCTGGGGGACTTTCAGGTGGTCCGCATCAGCTCCGATGGGACCGGTCCAGCCGGAATCCGCGGCACCATTCATGGCATCGTCCATGACTTGTTGAGGAGTCCTTTGGGTGCGCGTCATTTCACGAATGGATTGCTGGGGGTAAATCGCTTCAATGCCTGCGCCACAGCGTTTCATGGCTGCCACGTGGCCTGGAGTCGCGAGACCGGTGCGGTCCCCGAATCCAAAACTCGGAGCCAAGCCCAGTGCTACACATTTCTTTGTCATTGATTTTCTTTCAGATGCCGCTGATCCACTTGATTGGTGCAGCGATAGGTTGTGGAGAAGGTGTTCAATTGTGTTTCGGTTTGGCGGCAGATGCCCTGGTCAGTCTGCCAATGACGATTGTGACTTTGCGTGGAAAGCGGACGCAGCAATCACGCTGTGACCTCTATGATTGCCTTGATAACGCCAGTTTCCGGTTTGGTGTAGGATTCAAAATCTGTCAACACGCCGTCAAAGCTGGTGCGATGTGTGATCCACGGGGCAGTGTTGATTGTTCCATCCTCAATCAAGCTGATGATACGCGTGAAGTCGGGTGGTAGTGCGTTGCGCGAGGCCAGAATGGAGGCTTCGGGGCGGTGCATGACTGGATGACGAAACGATACCTCTTCAGTCGTGATACCGACGTAAACAAGACGCCCCGTCGGGGCGATGTAGGAAAGGGCACCGGCCATGGAATGTTTGTTGCCGGTAGCATCGGTGATCACGTGGTACATGTCGCCACCGGTGATTTTCTGCATCTGTTCCTGCTCGGAACCATCACCCTTGTAAAGAACAGTGTTTTCGATTCCGTAGTTTTCGCGCACAAAGTCAAGTCGCGACTGGTTCATATCCATGACCGAAATCGTTGCATCGGTCAATCTCGCAAATTCAAGAGTCGCCAGTCCAATCGGCCCCATGCCAATGATCAACGCGTGGTCACCACTCTCTGGAGCCCCCCGGTCGTTGGCGTGGCAGCCAATGGCAAGGGTTTCCACCAATGCAAGTTGGTCGTAGCTCAGCTTTTCTGAGGGGTGCAGCTTTTCGGCACGCACAAGAAATGATTCACACAGCCCGCCGTCCATCATCACGCCAATGACCTTCAGGTTCTGGCAGCAATTGTAAGCACCATGTCGACATGAATAGCATTCGCCGCAATTCATGTAGGGTTCTACGCTGCATCGATCACCCGGTTTGACATTCGTCACGCCTTCGCCAACGTCAAGGACCTCAACCCCGAGTTCATGACCTGGAATGCGGGGAAAATCAAAGAAAGGAAATTTTCCGAGATAACAACTGATGTCGGTTCCGCAGACGCCCATGCGGTGCGTCCTCACCAACGCCTCACCGGCAGCGGGTTTGCCGGGCGCGGGAATGTCGATTTTTTTCAGCGTCTGGATCTCTGAGATCTGGATGGCACGCATAAGAAAAACTCCGTTTGACAGGTTCGTGTGTTAGATGTCTGTTTCTGTGTTTAGCTGGTAGTGCCCGGGTTGATGGCTGAATCAGATGTCAGGGTATTCACCGATGGGTGATTTCTTGTCAGGTGAAGAATCAGCTTGGCATCTCGCCCGGGGCGTTTGGGTGAGGTACTTCTCAGTTGCTGCCGATGTCGAGGTTGTAGTCACGGATGGCATTGGTCGAGAAGATTTTAGTTCGCTCGGTCACGCTCAGATCGGATGCGAGTTGCTGGACCGTTTCCAGCCATTGGGTGTGTCCGGTTTTAAGCAGGCAGACTGGCCAATCGCTCCCAAACATCAGTCTGTCCGGTGTAAATGCATCCAAGGCCACGTTCCAGTAACGTCGAATCTGATCGATTGTCCACGTGTCCCCACGGACTTCTGTGACCACACCTGAGAATTTGCAGCTGATGTTTTCCCGCTTGGCAAGTTCCCGGAATTGACTTTCCCAGACGTCGTCAAAGCCGTCCGAGGTGATGGTTGGCTTGGCGATATGATCCAAAACCATTCTGAGGGCAGGGTGCTGGTCAACGAATTCAATCGAGGCTGGTAATTGCTTGGCAAAAATCAACACATCGTAAACGAGGTTGTGTTTGGCGAGTTCCGCTACACCGCGATTGAAATCTGTTCCAAGAATGAATCGGTCGTCTGGCTCATCCTGAACCACGTGCCGAACACCCTTAAGGAATTTCCGATCCCCTAGACGTGCAAGCGTTTCACCAATTTCAGGTGCTGCCAACGGGACCCAGCCCACGACGCCGGCAATCAGTGGGTCTGCCTCGGCCATTGCGAGCAGATCGTCTGTCTCTTGCAAGCTTTGCCTTGCTTGAACGGACACAAATCCATCGACCGAACTCCCGGCGGCGATTTCGCGCAATTCCGGAAGTAGAAAGTCGGCTTTGAGTGGAAGCATCTGGTCATTAATCCAGCCATATTCGTCGGTCGAGTACTTCCAAAGGTGGTGATGGCTATCGATGAGCATCAGATTGGGTCCCGCGGATTATGGAAAAACGACAACATATATGTTTGGAAAAGGTCTTGGCAATTCACAAATGCGACATCATGTTATGAATTTGCGACACAGTTGTCACTTGGGGAGAATTTGACTTTGTATCGGGTGGCCTTGCTCATCGAGACCTCGAAAGCTTTCGGAAGAGGGCTACTTGCTGGCGTGGGGCGTTTTGCTCGGCTGCATGGTCAGTGGTCCACGTTTGTCGATGAACGTGGCTTATCGGATCCCATTCCTGATTGGGTCGAATCCGGGGATTTTGATGGAATCATCGTGCGAGCATCCCAACGCGAGACGCTGGAATATGTGATTGGTTTTGGGATTCCAACCATTTGTCTTGGTGAAGAAAATCCTGTTTCCGCAATTTCTGTGATGAACGACGATGAGGCCTGTGCCGAATTGGCGGCGCAGCATCTGCTGGAACGCGGGTTTTCTAACTTCGGATTCTTGGGGCATCGCGGTTTTATTTGGTCCGATGTTCGTCGAAATCGCTTTCAACAGGCGCTGGCATTGGCGGGGAAAAACTGCGATGTGTTGGAAGCGTCAATTGAAACCACACGCCAGGCACCGTGGTATCAACGGCGTGAACGGCTGGCCAAGTGGATTGCAGGGTTACCGAAGCCGGTGGGTATTCTGGCCTGCTACGACTCGGCTGCGAGGACCATCCTTGAAGTTTGCCGCGACTTGAAGTTACTGGTACCGGAACAGGTTGCCGTCATGGGCGTTGATAATGACGAGGTTTTGTGTGACCTATGTGATCCGCCGTTGACAAGTGTTGCCCCAGATACAGAAGCAATTGGCATGCGAGCCGCCGAATTGCTGCATCGACTCATGGATCCCACGCAAGAGGCCGTGGGACGTTTCCAGCAAAAGAGCAAGGCTGGCGCTGGAACTGAGGAACCGCGTCAGAGAGAGACGAATGAGAGGGCAAAGATGCCCAGTGAACATCGGGTTATCGTGGGACCAGTAGGGGTTGTAACTCGGGGCAGTACTGATACACATGCGATCGAAGATCCGTTGATCGCTGCGGTTGCCGGGTATATCCGAAGGCACGCGAGCGATGGCATCGACGTGTCCGATTTGTTAGCCGAGTTCCCAATGTCCCGGCGAACACTTGAAAGACGGTTTAACAAGGCGTTGAACCAGTCGCCTCTCGAACTGATTAGGCGTGTGCGGATCAATCATGTCAAAGCATTGCTTCGGGAAACAGATTTGAAGCTGGGTTCCATCTGTGAGATGACAGGATTCAGTTATACGGCTTATATGGTTGGCTGTTTCAAGGAGGTTGAGGGGATGACTCCCGGGCAGTATCGAAAGCAGACGCGTTAATTCATCCGTATAAAGCCGTGTTTTCTGCAGCCCTCTGAGGCTCAGGTGGGTTGTCCAGTGGGGTGGAAGCACCTGCAGAAGAAGGTGATCGTAAGCCTTGGTAATGGTCACGTGCTCTGCAATCGGCAGGTCCCTGTTAATCGGAATACTTTGCAAAGGTGTTCCGTTTTTACATAGTTTGCAGCGATCAAGAAAAGCGTGCCGATGCTGGTGGTGTTCCTCCAATCCATTTCCAGACTTCGGGATCGGGGCGGGAGCAATATCACGAGATTCGGTTGCCTCCAACTGTTCGGCATCAACTGGATCATCACGGTAAACATTGCCCTCCGCACGTGACCGACAAGCACGCTGTGTATCCATGACGCAATCCCACGCAACTTCATCGACCAATGACGACAAACCACGTGCAGCAAAACGCCAGCAACGGGCACGTGTGACCACTCGCAGCAGAACCGCCCAGTCGCCACTGGAGACGTACCTGCGAGAGATCAATGAAACCGCCCTGCTGACAGCCGAAGAAGAACTGATGCTTGCGGAACAGATCGGGGCAGGTGATGTCCTGGCACGCGATCGTATGGTTCGAGCGAACCTGCGACTGGTGGTAAACATTGCTCGAGGGTATACCGGCAAGGGCCTTGGTCTTCAGGATTTGATTGAGGAAGGAAATCTGGGCCTGCTCCGTGCCGTTGAGGGATTTGATCCGACTGTCGGCACACGTTTTAGTACCTACGCCAGCTATTGGATCAAGCAGTCCATCAAACGTGCGTTGATCAACAGTGCCAAGACCATTCGAATCCCGGCGTATATGGTTGAATTGCTAAGCAAGTGGCGTCGTGCAACCGTTCGATTGAGCGAGGAGTTGGGACGCACACCAACGAACGAGGAAGTTGCACGCGTGCTTGGGCTGCCAAAGAAAAAACTGCCCATCATTCGAAAAGCGATCCGAATCAGTAACAGCACTCCCCAGAGCGACCAGAGCGAGTCAGGTTGGTCTCTCGGTGAAACGGTCATGGATGAGCGGTTGAAGGCACCCGACGAGGAGATGCTGGATCACGATATTCTTCGCCATGCGATGGAGTTGTTGGGCGATCTTGAAGAACGAGAGGCTACCGTTTTGAAGTTGCGATTTGGACTCGGTGGAGAAGAGCCCAAGACGCTCAAAGAAATAGGGGCGGAGTTGGGGCTAACGCGGGAGCGTGTTCGGCAGATCGAAACCGAAGCGCTGCGTCGTTTGGCTGATGGACTGACCGATCCCCGTGATCGTAATTACTAGACCGGAAGCACCTCTGGTGCTCTGCCGCTCAAAAACAGGTTTTCAGGCCTGGCGTGCGTGAGCCAAAATCAAGGAATGCGGCAAGACCTGCCGTGGAAATGCTGGCAGCCACTTGCCCAAATGCTCACGAGTTTGCATTTCTAAAACGGCGTTTTGCTCATCGTGTTGGTGTTACGACCAGCAAGCCGCCCGTCTTTCATTACTTACCCATAGTCGGGTGTGGATTGGGTAGAAGTGACTTGGATCAGGCTTATTCTCGAAAACTGCAGCTGTTTGATTCCGCCTGTCCAACGGGATCCTTCTGCTTCGCGGGGCACTCACTAATGGTGGAACGCGACGCGTTGAAGTAAACTGGGGTTCTGCCGAAATCTGCTTTCCCCCTCCTGCTTGCATACGAGAGTGTTTCGCATGCCTTCTTTTGCCCAGAAAATTTTGTTTTACGCAGCTGCACCAAGTCTGCTTCTGTTGGCCTTTTCCGCCGGCGTCACTGCTCAAGAGGTGACAGCCGATGCTGGCCAAGATCTTGCTGATGTCTCTCGAGCCGATAAAAAAACGGCAGCCGGAAAAGAGGCGGAAGACTCGAAAGGCAGTGATGCCAAGGCTGAACCGGTTCAGAAGTCTGTCGAAGATGACAAGGCCGCCGAGAAGCAGGCTGCTGAAAAGAAAGCTGCCGAGAAGAAAGCTGCCGAGAAGAAAGCTGCCGAGAAGAAAGCTGCCGAGAAGAAAGCTGCCGAGAAGAAA
>JAPOKD010000236.1 GCA_029977825.1 Planctomycetota bacterium
CGCTCTTGTGACTCAACGAACAGCATTGTTCGAAGATACGATCGAAAACAATATTCGTTATGGCAGCCCCGGAGCCGATTCGCATGCCGTGGTTCGTGCTGCCAAACTCGCTTTTGCCGATGATTTCATTCGTACCAAAACCCCTGAGGGATATCAGACACTGTTAGGAACCGGTGGTGTGCGTCTTTCGGGGGGGCAAATGCAACGCATCGCGCTGGCTCGGGCGTTTCTGAGGGACCCGGATATTTTGATTCTTGATGAGGCAACAAGCCAGATCGACATGGAAAGCGAGCAACTGATTCATCAGGCTCTGAAGAAATTCCTCGTCAACCGTACCGGGTTGATGATCACCCACCGTCCTACATCTCTGGCGATGGCCGACCGTACGATTGTGGTGGAAGCCGGAAGGGTTTCTGATCAAGGCACGCATGCTGAATTGCAGCAGACGAATGCGTTTTACCAAAGCCTGTGCGGTGAGCAGAGGTTGTCGGCTTGAGGCTTGGTTTGGTCTCGTGTTCTGCTTGCGCGTCAGTTTTGCTGAGCGATTCCTGGGGGCGGTGTCGGGCAGTTGATTGGTCGATTTGCAAGGCGGCTTCATCAGCGGTTTGGATACCTCTCAGGTGCGTTTGAGGTTGTTTACGCGTTCCCGTCTTCAGGTAAATAAAAAACTCAGTTCTATCGGATGACAGAACTGAGCAGTTTGACAGGTTTTCTCTAGGATTGGCCGTCGGTCAAGTCGCTGTTCGGGGCTCTTCCACTTGTCGGGACTGACCAGAGGCCAAGCTCAACCCAATGCGAATGTGAGCTACAGGCCAAGGTCACCGAACAGAGGCGTGCTGAGGTATCGCTCGCCCAGGCTGCACATGATGGTAACGATCTTTTTGCCTTTCATTTCAGGACGCGCGGCAACCTGTGCTGCGGCCCACATGTTGGCACCACTGCTGATGCCGCCCACGATACCCTCTTCCTTTGCGAGTTTGCGCCCCCACTCAAAGGCGTCTTCGTCATCTACTTGCACCACGTCGTCGATGACGGACGTATCCAGATTTTTGGGGACGAATCCGGCGCCAATCCCTTGAATCCGGTGTTTGCCAGGATCTCCGCCGCTAATCACAGGCGAGTGTTTGGGCTCCACGGCAAAGGCCTTGAAATTAGGGTTCTGCTTCTTCAGGAAACGTGTAACTCCGGTAATCGTTCCGCCGGTACCAACGCCAGCGACAATGGCATCGATTTCTTGCCCACTGTCAGACCAGATTTCAGGACCAGTCGTGGCTTCGTGAATCGCCGGATTTGCAGGATTCTCGAACTGCTGAGGCATGTAGGCGTTGTCTGTAGAGGCCACCAGTTCGGCTGCTTTGTTGATTGCACCCTTCATGCCTTCGCCGGCTGGGGTCAAGACAAGGTTGGCGCCCATGGCTCTGAGCAGAGCGCGTCGCTCAACGGACATTGATTCGGGCATGGTCAGGGTGAGCTTGTAGCCTTTGGCAGCACACACGAATGCCAGGGCAATCCCTGTGTTGCCACTGGTAGGTTCAATCACATGGGTGTCTGCATTGATGCTTCCGTCTCTTTCACCAGCTTCGATCATGGCAACGCCAATTCGATCTTTGACGCTGTTGAGTGGTTGGAAAAACTCGCATTTGGCAAATACCTTCGCACCGTCACCGGGGACAAGGCGGTTGATTTGAATCATCGGTGTATCACCGATTGCCTTGGTAGCGTCGGAGTAGCTTTTATCGCGTGGCATAGGAACCTCGTTTAACGGAGAACAGTCAACGGTGAAAACAGAACGTAACCTTGCCGACCTGTGAGCAACGTTTGCCCTTGGTCGGCAGGTTCGTCTTAAGTGAAATGAATTGTAGGTGGCATGGATGGATTCAGAGTGACGCAATTGGACCGTTCGTCAACCTGATAACGCTTTCATCGAGCCATTGGACGGAGAGCGAGCCGCGGTTGTGCATGGCCCGCCAAATGCCTGAGACGCTTGCGGTTCCGCTAGTCATGGCAAATTGCGTCCTTGCAAGGCAATGTTCGGGGATGGTGATGAAAGTGGCTTGCTTGGCAGTCACTCAACGGTCCAAGTGTCACCTGAGCTAAACAGTGCGTCCAGGTCACCAGCACCTTTGGCTTCCGTGGCTGTGGCTACCTGATCGTTGATCTGATCATCGTAAGTCGGGATTCCTTCCACTGCACGCAGGACTCCAATTGGTTCCGGCATGGCGGGATAGGACATTCTGGCCATCATCATGTGAATTGACGGGTTGGGGTCTTTCTCGTCATGGATAAGGAGATCATCGGCGGGGACTTCCGAGGTGTTTACGATTTCCAAGTGTGTGCCTACCAGACGGATGCCTTTGGTTCCGTTGGCGAACACTAACGGCTTGCCGTGTTCCAATTCGACAACATTGTCGGCCCGTTGTTTACGTTCCTGTGCGTAAGCCATTGCGCCATCGTTGAAAACGTTGCAATTCTGATAGACCTCAACGAGTGATGCACCCTTATGTGATGCTGCGCGTTTCAGTGTTTCGCCAAGATGCTTGACATGAGCATCAATGCTCCGGGCGACAAACGTTGCTTCGGCGGCGAGCGCTACCGAAAGCGGGCTCAGTGGGTGATCGATAGATCCCATGGGTGTGCTCTTGGTGACCTGTCCCTCTACGCTGGTTGGACTGTACTGGCCTTTGGTGAGTCCGTAGATCCTGTTATTGAACAGAACGATGTTGATATCGAGGTTGCGTCGGAGGGCATGAATGAAGTGGTTGCCACCGATGGAGAGTGCGTCCCCATCACCTGTGATAACCCAAACCATCAGTTCTGGACGCGTAGTTTTCAAGCCGGTAGCAAAGGCTGGTGCTCGACCGTGGATGCTATGCATTCCATACGTGTTCATATAGTACGGAAAGCGGCTGCTGCAGCCGATCCCGCTAATGAAGACGGTCTTCTCGCGAGGAAAGCCAAGCTCGGGCAGAACTTTCTTCATCTGCGCCAGAATCGAATAATCACCGCAGCCAGGGCACCAGCGAACGTCCTGATCGGATGCAAAGTCGGCAGGTTTTAATACAGGTAGCGTGGACATGGCTCGGGTTTGCAAATTGCCGTGGGACAGGAAAAAGGAATACGTGGGTGCGTCAGCAGGACAAGCGTGCTGCGGTATGTTTTACTACGGACCAGCGTTAGCTGGCTTTGAGCCGTGAATCACCTTTAGCGGCATCGCTTTGTTGTTCGATGGCTGAGACGAGTTCAGTGACGGTAAATGGTTTGCCCTGCACTTTATTGACGCCGATACAGTCAACCAGATACTCGGCTCGCAGCAGCAGTCGCAATTGCCCTGAATTGAGTTCGGCAACGATTACTTTCTTAAATGATCGCAGGAGCTCGCCGATGTTGGAGGGCATTGGGTTCAGGTAACGCAGGTGGGCGTGACTGACGCTGTGACCATCTGCTCGGCAGCGACTGGCAGCGGTGTGGCATGCACCGTAAGTACCACCCCAGGACACTACAAGGACGTCCCCGGTCGCCGGGCCGCTGATGTCCTGCTTGGGAATCCGATCGGCGATCTTCGCAACCTTGGCGGCACGCATGTTGGTCATGTGTTGGTGGTTGGCAGGATCGTAACTGACGTTGCCCGAACCATCTTCTTTTTCAAGACCACCTACGCGATGCATAAGTCCGGGGGTGCCAGGGATTGCCCAGGGCCGGGCCAGATGCTCGTTCCTGCCATACGGCATGAATGGGGCGCTGTCCTCAGTTCCCTCGGGATGGGAAATGTTGATGGGGTTGATTCCGGACATCGTAGGAATTTTACAGGGCTCGCTACCGTTCGCGATGTAGCCATCGGAGAGGATCATGACGGGAACCATGCACTCCACTGCCAGTCGCCACGCTTCAACAGCGATATCGAAACAATCGGCGGGTGAGCGTGGCGCCAGCACAGGAAGAGGGGCCTCTCCATTACGACCATACATGCCTTGCAGCAGGTCGCTTTGCTCGGTCTTGGTCGGTAGTCCCGTGCTGGGACCACCACGTTGAACATTGATGATGATCATGGGCAGTTCCAGAATCATCCCCAGGCCCATGCCTTCGGCTTTCAGGGCAATGCCGGGACCACTGCTGGCAGTGACAGCCATCGATCCGCCAAAGGCAGCGCCTATCGTAGAGCAAACTGCCGCAATCTCGTCCTCGGCCTGGAAAGTCTTGACACCAAAGTGTTTGTACTTTGTGAGTTCGTGGAGAATGTCGCTAGCAGGTGTGATGGGGTAAGTCCCGTAGAACAAGTCTTTGTTGCTGACTTTTGAAGCTGCAATCAGCCCCCATGCCAATGCCTGGTTACCCATGATGTTGCGGTAGGTGCCCGGCTTTAGCTCAGCTGCCTCAACCTGATAGCTTTCACCGAAAGCCTCGGTGGTTTCACCGAAAGCCC
This sequence comes from Planctomycetota bacterium, assembly GCA_029977825.1. Classification (GTDB taxonomy): domain Bacteria; phylum Planctomycetota; class Planctomycetia; order Pirellulales; family Pirellulaceae; genus Rubripirellula. The sequence goes on from JAPOKD010000236.1 coordinate 4,421, forward strand.
AGCCCGCACGAAGTGCTGCCTCATTGGCCGCGGCGATGTCGGGCTTCTTGCTGAACTTGGCTTGTATGAACCGCAGAGTCGGGTCAAGTGACCGGCCGAACAGCCAGTAAACAAGTCCCATGGCAAAGAAGTTCTTGCAGCGATCGGCAACCTTGGTGCCCAATCCGAACTCGGATACTGCTTCGCGGGTCAGCTTGGTCATCGGGACCTTGATGATCCGGTAAGTCTCCTCAAGAACGTTGGCATCCAGAGGATTGGACTCGACCTTTGCAAGCTTGAATTCTTTTTCGTTGAAGCCGTCTTCGTTTGCGATCAGAATGCCGCCGTGCCGTAAATCATCCAAATTGGTGACCATAGCGGCCGGGTTCATGACCACAAGCGCATCTAACGTGTCGCCGGGTGTGAAAATCTCTTCGCTGGCAAACTGAACCTGAAAGCCGGAGACACCGGCTCGAGTCCCACGCGGCGCACGGATTTCAGCAGGAAAGTCGGGAAAAGTCGCCACGTCATTACCGGCCAACGCACTGGTGTTGGTGAGTTGAGTGCCCAGCAATTGCATGCCGTCCCCTGAGTCACCGGCAAGTCGAACTGTGATACCGGAAACAGACTGAACGTCTTTTGAAGTCTTTAGGGAGGCCATGTATGCAATCCGAGGCGTTACCAGACGCCGGTAAAACGGAAACGTGAGAGACTTTACGGGTTATATCGATCGTTCGGGTTCGGAAACTTACCGAAATTTTATAAATAGGAGAGCGTGCCGTAACTGCCAGAGGACTGAGAACGTCATGGAATTCGCCAGAAACTACTAAAAAACGTATTCAATGCACTCATTCTGTTGCCAACACCGCCTCGCCCCAAAGGCTGGGATCGTCCATCACGGGGTACTCGGGGCCAAGCGAAAAGGTTTGCCAGCCCAGTTCCCGATCGATCACGGCATAGTAGAGTCCGATGCGGGGTTGCTCGGTTGGGTCGAAGCCGGTCATCGCGTGATTGGGGACAAAACCAGAGAGCTCATATCCGTCATGCCTCGGAAACGCTGCGATTTTTAAGGAATTCGCTGGGACGGTTTTGGGGTTTGCCCGCGCCCGGTTGATCGGAATCAGCGATGTTACTGGTTTTTCACGTTTGGAACCGCCACCAGCTGGCATCCACAGAAAACGGTGGCAATACTGCGTCGCCCGGTGGATCCCGGGGCTGCAACGCGTATCGATCCAAAGATGGAACCCGTCACTGTCATCAAGTCGCGATTCGCGGCACCAAGGGAGTTGTCCCTTGCCATTAACGGTCACGTGAATGCCCAAACCTTCGCTGCACCAACCCATGCGTACATCAGCAAACACGGGCCGATCATCTAAACCGCCAAAAGAGGGGAGGCGGCACTCAGCGGGCAGTTTCAGACCTCGGTTGGTCCACTCGCATTCCGTCGGTTGAATCGCAACTTCGAAGCGGAACAGAAACGTGGGATCGATCAGCTTGGACGACATCAAACGTCTCGGCGCGAGGTCGACCGACAACAGGGTTCCCAGAATTAGGCTTGGGGTGCATAGTGTCGATCACTAGATAAATGACTACGGCAGTTTAGCAAAGCAGGGAAGAGATGGGGGAGCGTCACTGTGCGTTACGGAGTGAAACATCCAAAAATCCCAGCCCAACTGGATCACGAATCAGGACTGGTTCTCGCTGGGGATCACGGCGGTTACTTGCGGGGATGTTGCAAAGTCAGATCTAAAGGCACGGCGAAGATCGGCAGGAACCCGGGGATGAGGCCTCCTTGGCCATGTGTCTAAGTTATTTACCGTTTCAGAAACGATGGACCTTCGTCGTTCTGGCGGTCTGTTTGTGGCTCTCTAGGCCGCTGGTGCTTCGGGACCAAATGACGCACGTGCTCGTAGTGTGCCGTTTAGTCCGCTACCCACCGCACCTTTGTTCCGAAAGCAGTGCGTTGAATTGGCAGGAAAGTTCGTGGGCAAGGCACGTAAACCGGTGGGTGACAGGGGAGACCGGTGGGTGACAGGGGCGATTTGTTCAGTTCCCGCCGTAAGCGTTCGGTCAGCAAGGGGCACCCGTTCCGCGACATGGTGAGGGATGTCTGGCAATTTCAGTTTGCCACCGAAGCTGCATCGCGGGGCAGGTGAAAACGAGCGGGCTGTGTTCTAACGCGAGAGATTGAAGGTACCGCTGTCACGCCCACCCCGGAAGTTTGCCCGGATTCGACTGTTGGTTACCGTCGCATTCATTCTGTAGGTGCCCAACAGCGGTAACCGTTGGCTGGACGTGTATTGGTTCTCGGTTCCAGCAACGCGATCCAGACGGGCAGGGTAGGCAAATGGAATGACACCCGCAAAACGTCCGACGAATAACGCGCGATAGGTGTCGTGATCAACCTTGCGCACTCGTGCCTTCAGCGGACCACTATGCCCTGTGGCGCCGCTGTTCCATGAGCCTCGCCATTTTCCTGTTGGTGAGGCTGCGGATAAATGCGTCCCAGTGGGAACCAGTGAGGTCAGTGTTGCAACAACGAGAGCAAGCTTGAGGTATTTGTTCTTCATCAGATGCCATCCAACGCTTGGGGAGGTAGTCGGGGTTGATCATCGTGTTTCCACGTACTTCTCTACCTAGATTAATTTCCCAACAAACGCGCAGCAAAAAAGCCACATCAAAATTGGGAGGTTTGATGTGGCTAACCTTATTTATCGGTCTGATCGCTTCCTTCGGAAGCCTCAGTGGTGCCGACCGTGGCGGTAGTGTGGGCCAAAAGGAGATTTGTAGTAGCCAGGGAATGCACTGTGGTAGTTTCGGTGTCGATAAATATCGGTGGGGTAATAATGATAATGGCCGTAACTGCGTCTGATTGGGCTGCCGTACTGGTAACGATAGCTGTTGTAGACATCGTATCTTGGGTAGGAGCAGCTTGGGACGCGCGAGTAATATGAGGGGTAGCGTTGGCCTACCTGAATGCTAAGGCCTCGTGATCCGAAAGAAAAACTTTGAGCTTCCGCTTGCGGAGTATCCGTTGTTGTGAGCAAGCCGACTGCGAGTATCGGTGCTGCGATCCATTTAATGAAGGTGGACATTGCATGTGCCTCGGTTGATGACATGGGATTGAGTAGGGAGTCAACGAATGCACGTTGACTGGGTCGTCCCTGACCAAGGGCTAACAGCGTGCCAATTGAAGGAAGCAGGCCAGAGCAACAAAGAATCACCGCTTTTTCAGCCAATGAATCGCGAAAGCGTTGCTGTCAGCTGCATGGTTTTTACTCAATGCGTGGAGTCAATCTGAGTACAGGCCTGTATCTTTGTGATGACACTTGCGTTGTTTGGATGAGAGTGCAACGCGACAAATCGAGAGCTTTTATTGCATGTTCGGATTCCTGCACCTCCGCGACCCCATGGTCAAGCCGAGGGTAAAAATCGCGTCGCTAAACTTGACTGCTTTGCTGGCGTGCCCCAGCTAGCATGCCCTATCCGCCGTACCTGCGGAGCAAACACCGTACCAGCAAGCGGCAGTCTAAAGGAGAGGCAGTGTCCTGCCACTGTTGAAATCCA
>JAPOKD010000540.1 GCA_029977825.1 Planctomycetota bacterium
ACTTGACGAGCGGAGTTGATCGCCGGCGCGGTGAGGGGGTATCGGTAGCTGTCAAGTTTTTCAACCCAGTTCTCGACAAACCAGCGTTCACGCTCTCGCAACGCGCTGGTTTCGGGAAAGAGGGATGCTGTGTGTGCATCATCACCCAACCCTTGCAGGGCTAGATCCCAGGTCGGGAAATCTGTGTCACCGAAATGTTGACGTAGTATTTGTTCATAGTGTTTGGCAGCTCGTGCTGGGGATTCGACGTTAACGGGTACTACATGAATGTTGCCGCGTGGAATATCGACACGATCCAGCAGTGCCTCGTGGACCATGCGGGCGTTGCTGTCTGCGTGGTCCACTGGCACATTGCGTTCATCACCCCAGAACCAGTGAATGTTGTTCCAGTCAAGCTTGCATTGGGCAATCAGTTCGTAGATCCGTTTTGGCGTTGAGCCACCCGACAGTGCGACGCGGAATATCCCGTTCGCCTCGATACTTGTGTTGGCAAGATCACAAAAAGCCTGGGTGGTTGCTTCATGCAGCTGGCTTAGTTCGTCGAAGATTTCCATTTCACGTTGTTGTTTGAGTAACGAATGGCAGGGTTACCGGAAAGATTCCTGTTTGGTTGGAAAGTCGCCTGTGTCAATTGATTTTCGGTAAGCAACTGCGGCATCTCGTATCGTTGTTCTGACGTCTGAGTATTGGCGAACAAAGCTGGGTAGGTAACCAGAGTTAAAGCCAATCATGTCATGGGTGACAAGGACTTGCCCTGTCATGTGCGGGCCTGCCCCAATTCCAATGGTTGGAACCTTGACTGCTTCCGTGATCGCTTGTCCGACATCACTTGGCACACATTCGACAAGGACAGCGAAGGCCCCTGCTTGTTCCGCCGCCTTCGCATCTTCGATCAAGGTGGGCAGATCTCGTTGAACCCGGTAACCGCCGTCAACGTGAATGTTTTGCGGACGCAGTCCAACGTGGGCCATGACTGGGATCCCGGCAGTAACAATGGTTTCGATCCGTTTAGCCTGCTCGGCACCGCCCTCCAGTTTGACTGCGTGACAGGTGGTCTCCTTCAAAACGCGTGCTCCGGCCTCGACGCTCCGCATGATTTCAAGTTGACCCTCTGGAAACGGCAAATCGACGACCACCATGGATCGCTTGGCGGCACGACCGACCATTTTGGCATGATAGATCATGTCATCCATGGTGACTGAAAGGGTTGTGTCGTGTCCCTGCACAACCATGGCCAACGAATCGCCCACCAGCAGAATATCGATGCCTGCTTCATCCAGAACTTCAGCGGTGGGATAGTCATAGGCAGTCAACATGGAAATGTTACCACCATCTTTGCGGATTTTTTGCAAACTACGTGTTGTGACGCGTGCAGGCAGGTTTTCGGAAGTCGATACGGCCATGAGTTGATCCGACGATCTTGATGCGGGCGACGATTTGTCGTTTTGGGGTTGAGTGGTCTGTAGCTACAATGGAACAACCTAACCCTACACTAACGGGCGTCTACCCGCCTGCCCGCCGACGAACTGAATTGTGAGCAAGTAAATGTTGAATCAAGCCAGGATTTTCCATTTTTGGAAGGATTTTTCGGCCTTTTCCGCGACTGCAATCCTGGGGTTGGCCTCGGGCCTTTGGTTCCTTTACGTAGATCATCAGGCCATGGCAGATGATCCACCGGGGTTTGTATTCAAGGGTGCGAATCAGAATATGAACATTGAAGTGGAAGGCAAACTTGCTGGAATAAAGCAGGGCATGCTGCTCGTTACACGCGAAGACGGTGTTGAGGTTTCCGTCAAACCACCAGAAGACATTTTGGGTTTTGATTTTCAAGCACCGATCGAAGTCGGCTTTCTGCAACGCGGTATGATGGTACGCTTCAACGGAAATTTCAATCAGGCCGGTGTTCCCACGGATCCCATTGATGGGCTCACTGTATTTTTGCCTTTGAGTGAACAGCTCACCAAGAGAAAAAAAGATGAGTTCACGCCGGGTGTTTACCCGGGGGAGAAAAAAACCAATTTGCCGGATGGAGTAGCAAATTACAAAGTTGTTGGGAAATTGATGGGATGGGACGCCACTGGGCAGATTGCTGTCCAAGCCGGCAGGCGGCCATTGCGGGTTCAGTTGGCCGAAAAAGCAACCATGTATTTACGGCTGAACCAGCTTAACCTCGCACAGCAAGGTGATGCGATAACCGTCACCGGCACCTACCGTCTTCCGGATGATACCAAGGTGGTCGCTAAGACAATCTCGGTTAGCACCGATCGCGTACAAACCCGTGCTGCTCCCAGTGCACCAACCAACGGTCGATCCAAACGGGGGAAACGCGGAAGCGGTGACGGCAAAGCTGACAGTGGGGAATAATCCAGTCGCGTGACTCAGACTCTCTGTCGCTACGTGATTCAGACTCTCTGTCGCTACGTGATTCAGACTCTCTGTCGCTACGTGATTCTGTTGCTTGCCTTCTTCAGTGGATACCTTCTTCGGGCAACCGAATTTCGCCTCTGGCGAACTTCACGTGCCGGGCGGGTCCATGTGTCGACTTAAAGGCGTTAGTTGCCGGTCGGAAACCGCTCCCGGTGACGTCGCTCGTTTTTCCATGCCGGTTGCGGTGAACTTCGGCTCTGGCATTGGGAAAAGTATCCTTTCGTTGAGGTTCTGGCTTCCTGGGCGAGTGTTTGCCACCAGTTTTTTCGGGAAACCGGCGACTTGCTCCCTGAGGTCACTGGGCGAATGGAGTGGTTGCTGCGTAGCATGTAGCAGCGGCCGAAATGCCGATTTGAGGCCAAGGCCAGGATCGAAATTGTTCGCGTGCGAATTGGCTCACTCACATGGCCGCAATTGACGCAATGGTCAGAAGCGGCACCAGTTTCAGGGAAGTGATCACAAGTGTGATGACAAAGCTGAGCGATCCGAATTGCAGAGACGGCCGTATTGATGGCATGGCCGCATTGAAAGACCATCCGTATTCACTCTTGTACAAGTTCATTGAAAATGAAAACAACGCACCTGAGAACTCGATTGATGTTGACTGCACTGATGTGTTGCGCTGTCGGAGCGTCGGCTCTGCTGCCACGGGTGGGGTCTGCCGAAGATTTGGGGATTGGCTCCAAAGCTCCTGCCTTGAATATCGAACATTGGGTTCAGGATGGTAATGGCTTTTTCAAACCGGTAACAGAGTTTGAAAAAGATAAGGTTTATGTGGTCGAGTTCTGGGCGACCTGGTGTGGCCCTTGCATACAAAGCATGCCCCATCTGGCCGACTTGCAAAACAAGTATCGAGGGAACGGGGTACAGATCATCAGTGTGTCAGATGAATCCCTCGATGAGGTCAAGGATCTACTTGGGAAGAAGAACGAAGATGTTGGCAAAACCTTTGCGGAGGTGACTGCCGCCTATTCCCTGACAACGGATCCTGATCGTTCGGTGTACAAAGATTACATGACGGCGGCGAAACAACAGGGGATTCCGACTGCCTTTGTCGTTGGTAAGACTGGACTGGTCGAATGGATTGGTCATCCGATGGAAATGGATGGACCGCTTGCTGCTGTTGTGGATGGGAAGTGGGATCGGGACGCGTATGCAAAGGAAATGGTTGCTGAACAGAAAATGCAGGAGAGCATGCAGCGTCTTTCCATGTTGGCATCCACAGGCAAATTCGCTGAGGCGATTGCGCTGGCCGAGGCTCAAGGCAAGGAAGCGACGACCGATGCCACCAAACAGCGATGGATGGAAATCAAGTACAGCCTGAAGCTCTCAGCTGGCATGTTGGATGATGATTCGTTGGCGTTCTTTCGCAACACAATCAAGTCGCTCAAAAGCGATCCCCTGGCAATGGCAAGATTTGGGTATTCGCTTTACGGCCAGGCACAACAGGGTGTGAATATCAAGCCACTGCTTGCGGATGTAATCGCCGCAATGGAGGAGGTGGCCAACGATACAGACCCAAAGATGAAACCTTTGATGTACAACACTTTGGCAATGCTGGCCAGCGAATCAGGTGATCTCAAGAAAGCCATTGCTGCACAGCAGATGGCAATCGATGCGACAGATGACGAGCGTCAGAAGAAACGTTTGCAGGTCATGCTGGATGAACTCAAGCAGAAGGCTGCTGAGGGTAGTGCTGGCGATGCAAGCGAAAAGTAGCGTCACCCGATCAAGGTTTCGGGCCGTCTGTTCTCTGGCCCAAGCGGTCCGTGCTTTGATCAGGAACTGCATTTGATAGTGGGCGACTGATATGGCACGCTTCCCCAGCAAAGCTATTCGGGAGGCGTGTCAATCGCTACGTCAAAACGACGCCAGCACAGGGTTGCTGCCGCCAGGCCCAGGAATGCCGCCAGCCACGTTGCAGTGATAGATCCTGTGATGTAGCAGGCTGACGCGTAAGGTTCTGGAAGCAGATTTTGGCACAGTGTTGCCCAAATGACTAACAGGGTGAGCGAGATCACGATTACCGTTCCCTTCCCCAGAAATGTCAGTTTTGTGCGCAGCATCATCGCGATGCCCTCGTTTTGCTGGTGGTGTGGATAGGCGAGGAACAATGCGTTTTCACT